>JAFPXC010000014.1 GCA_017394805.1 Clostridia bacterium
GTCTTCAATAGTGGCGACGTGCAGACCGTTGACGTCGCTTTGTCCGATCTCGAGGGCGACAACAACGCCTACTATATCGCGGGCGACAGCGCGGGCGAGAGCGGCTGGGCCGTCGGTCAATGGAAATACGTAGTGCCCACGCCCAAGACCTTGGTCTCCATCGCCGCCGAATACACGGGCAGCGATGTGACCGTGGGCAAGAGCGTCTCCAAAGATGATATCACGGTTACGGCCACCTATTCGGACGAAACCTCCGAAGTGGTCACCGAGGATATCACCCTTGACTACGACTCGTCCGAAGTGGCGGAGAACGTCACCGTCACCGTGACCTACGGCGGCAAGACGGCCACCTTCAAAATCAACGTGGTAGCCGCCACGCCCGAATGGACGGCCAGCGAAATCACGCAAATCGTCTATTTCACCAATCCCGACAGCACGGACGTATACGCCTACGTGTGGGTTGGCACGGGCGAAGACAAGCACGAATTGAAAGCGTGGGCGGACAAAGAGCAAGCCAAGTACGAGTCGGATAACGCGTACGGCCAAAAGGTCTACAGCTATACCTTCTCGGTCAGTTACACCAACATTATCTTCGTGTTTGGCGACAAACAAACCGTAGATATCGACCTCACCAAACTTGCCGAGGGCAACAATGCGTACTACGTGGATGGAGACGAAGCCAACGGTGAAGGCAAGTGGGCCGTCGGTCAATGGAAATACGTCGCGCCCACACCCAAGACCTTGGTCTCCATCGCCGCCGAATACACGGGCAGCGATGTGACCGTGGGCAAGAGCGTCTCCAAGGACGATATCGCCGTTACGGCCACCTATTCGGACGAATCGACCGCCGCCGTGACCGACTTCGCCATCGGCGAGTACGATAACACCGCCGCCGGCAACGTCATCGTCACCATTACCTACCAAGAGAAGACCGCCACCATCACCGTGGTCTTCGTCGAGGAAGAGGAAGAACTCACCCGCACCGTCTATTTCACCGACAACTTCAAGTGGGGCAGCGCCAACGGCGGCAAGATCTATGCCTACGTCTTCAAAGGCAAGGCCCCCTATAAAGATTGGCCCGGCGAATTGATGACCTACGTCGAGAATAACTCGGACGAGGACGCCGTATACGGCTACACCTTCTCCACCGAGTACGACACCATCATCTTCTCCAACGGAGACGGCACGCAGACCATCGACATCACGTTGGGTGAGGACAATGCCTACTACTGCTCGGGTTGGAGCGACGGCAGCGTCACCGTAGGCACTTGGAACAGAGCGTAAGCGCTTGCGCTAAGGCAAATAAAGCGAAAAACGACTATTTCTAAAAAGGAGATGGTATTGTGAACAAGAAGATACTAACCATTTTTGTAGCACTCATGCTGGTGTGCGTGTTGGTGTTCGTCTTCGCCGCTTGCGGTGAAAACAAGAACGACACGACCGATCCCGACAACGGGCAGACCTCCACCGACAATCAAGGCGGCGGTCAATCGGGCGCGAATAACGGCACGAACACGGGCACGAACTCGGGTACGAGCACCGGTACGAACACCGGTACGAATTCGGGTACCGGCAACACGTCCGCAGATTTGGTGGCCAAGTACCACATCTATTTCTATACGGGCGCGACGGCCACGCAGGTGGAGACCATTTCGGGCGTCAAAGCGGGCGATCCCATCACCGCTCCCGCCGATCCCATGCTCGCCTACAACCAATTCGACGGCTGGTACACCGACTACGGCACCTACCAAAACAAGTTCGAGTTCGGCACTATGCCCGCCGGCGACGTTTGTCTGTACGCCAAATGGACGTCCACGGTGTCCGAGGGTGAACTCGGCGAGTACGAGCAGGGCTTGGTGGCCAGCAGTCAGGAGGGACACCTCTACATTCACTATCGCCGCTTCGACAGCAAGGCCGAGAGTTACGAGCCCCTCAACCTGTGGGTATGGCCGTACGGCTTCACCGGTAGGGAATTCGATTGGAACCGCGACGCGTCGGGCAAGGTTGTGCTGGACACGGCGGGCGCGATGTGCGACGTAGACCTCACCAAGATCTACAACGACGCGGGCAAGGACGGCAAGCAGGAGTTGCAATTCCTCAAGAACGCGGGCGCCTATACCGCGGGCTCCATCAAGGACCCCGCCAACTATATGGACGAGCGCTTCGGCTTCCTCATCGTCTACAAGGACAGCAAGAATATCGAAGGTTCGCATTGGCGTTCGGACGGCAACGCCGACCAACTCTTCACGGTTCGTGACGCCGTGTGGGACAACGGCAGCATCCATATCTTCTGCGTGCAGGACAACGTCTCCGACTACGTGTTCCACCTCTCCGAGCAAGAGGAGATCGTCAACCCCTACGAGAACGACGACGGCACGCACGTCAGCTACGCCAACGTCAACAGTTCCGAGACCATCAAGGTTCAATACGGCACCAAGATCTTCGACACGGTGTCGGGCGTCGGCTACCAAATCATGGTCAGCAGTTTCGCCGACAGCAACGGCGACGGCATGGGCGACATTCGAGGCATCATCGAGAATTTCGACTACCTCAAGTCCCTCCATATCGACGCGTTGTGGCTCACCCCCATTCAACTCTCGGACAGCTACCACGGCTACGATATCATCGACTACAAGCAGATCGATCCCAAGTTCGGCACCCTTGCCGACTACAAAGAACTGCTCACCTTGTGCCACCAAAACGGCATGAAGGTCATCATGGACTTGGTGCTCAATCACACCTCCACCAACAACGTATGGTTCCAAAAATCCGCCAAAATGGTGGTAGAGGACGGCATCGACTACCGCAGTTACTATCAATGGCGCAATCACACGGTGGAGAAGAATCTTTCGAGCGATTGGTACCCCTACAGCGAGTACAATTACAGCTACTACGGCAAGTTCTCCCCCAGTATGCCCGAACTCAACTACGACTACCAAGGCACGCGTGACGCCATCGCGGACGTGGCCAAGTATTGGTTGGGCATTTTGGGCGACGGTACGGGCGTAGACGGCTTCCGCATCGACGCGGTCAAGCACATCTACATGGCCGACGAAGTGGACAAAGCCCCCGGCGATATCGTCATTTCCGACTACGACCAAGCCACCCAAACCGACTACAGCAGCAACCTTACCAAGAACCTCAACTTCTTCTGCTGGTTCGTCAACCAGATCAAAGCCGAATATCCCAACGCCTATATGGTGGGTGAGAATTTCGACGGCAACGCCTACAACGTCGCGCCTTACTACGAGGCCTACGACGGTATGTTGGACTTCTATATGTACTACAACTTCGGACAGTTGTCTATGTATCCCACGGCCGCGGCGGCCTTGTCGGGCGCCAACAGCGCGGTAGACGCTTCCAACTCTCAACCCAAAGGCGAAAACACCGGCTCTCTCCTGTTCGGCTCTTGGTGCTATCCCGGCGTGTTGGATACGCAGGAGCGTTACAGTCAGGCCGCGACGGGCAGTCGCGACGTAATGGGCAGTCTGTTCTCGTCCAACCACGACATTCCCCGTCTGGTCAACAACTGCGTGCGCGACGACCTCGGCAACGGCAAGTGGCAGGCGGGTACGGTCAGCGCTTCCAATAGCGGCAGGGCGCAACTCTACGCCAAAGCCGTCTTGGGCGCCATGATGACCATGCCCGGCATCAGCTGGATTTACTACGGCGACGAGATCGGCATGAGCAGCAACTATCTCGCGGGGCAGAACGCCCAAAGCCCCCACGTGGATAGGCAATACCGTCAACCCTTCAAGTGGACCACCAAGGATTGGGACGAAGCGGGCGGTAGCCGATACATCACCCACTTCAGCATCTCGGGCGACGAGACCTATTGGGTGGAGTGGGACGCCTACAATACCCAGCTGGCGGGCGTAGCCGAGCAACAGGCGGATCCCAATTCCTACCTCAACTACGTCAAGTATTGGACGGATAAGAAATCCACCGACGACGTCCTGCGCTTCGGCTCGTACGAATTTATTCGCGCTTGGGGCAACCAAGCCGCGCAACTTCTCTCGTTCAAGCGCACCTACAACGGCACGACCTACTGGTGCCTGACCAACTTCGGCACGGACAACGCGGACGTGTCTTCCATGGTCAATACGGGCTCCGTCAAGTATGCCCAAGGCTTGAGCGGCGGTTCCTTGGCGGGCGGTTGCACCCTCGTCATCAAGGTGAACTGATGGAGGCGATATGAAAACGCGTAGAGTTTTAACGATT
The DNA here is from genome assembly GCA_017394805.1 of Clostridia bacterium. NCBI lineage: Bacteria > Bacillati > Bacillota > Clostridia > Clostridia bacterium. Next base: position 4,222 of record JAFPXC010000014.1, read on the forward strand.
CTATTGGCTATCCTGTTGGTGGCGGTCGTTGCGGTCACGTTGTTCGCGTGCAAAGACAAGACCAAGCCCAACGAGGATACGCCGAGCAATAATACGGGCAATACCGATACTCCCGGCGGCAATACCGACACCCCCGGCGGCAACACCGATCCCTCTGGTGGCAACACCACGCCCGGCGGCAATACCGACGTGGATACGTCCATCTCCGTACCCACGGGGCTTGCGGTCAGCGGTAGCAAAGCCAGTTGGAAGCGCGTGACGGGCGCCAACTTCGAGTTGGAAGTCAACGGCACCGTCATCAACGTAGGCAACGCCATCAACTACGATTTGCTCAATATGACCAATCCCCCCGCCGACGGCAAGTTCACCTTGCGCGTGCGCGCTACCAAAGACGGTAAAGCGAGCGCGTGGAGCGAGGCGGTCACCTTCACCTATGTAGCGGTGCAGGTGGTCAATCCCACCGTCACGGGGCTTACGGGCACCACGATGACCTGGACGGCGTCTTCCAACGCCCTCTATCCCTTGGTCACCGTCGGCACCACCGAGTACAAATTGGCGGCGGACGCCACTTCCTACGACCTTGCTTCGGTCGCGGCGAAGAGCGACGTCACCCTGACCTACGTAGCGGACGGGGTCTACTACAAGAATAGCGCCACCGTGCGCCTTACCTACGATCCCGCCACCGCCACCTTGGCCTACGCCGCACCCGCGAAGGCCTATATGGTGGGCGAAGTGTTGCGCTTCGACAAGGTAGAGGGCGCCAACGCCTACTACTTCCAAGACGTGCAAGGCCGTATCACGGCTTTGACGGGCGAGGAGATCAACGACCTCGCCAACGACCGCTTTGCGCACCTGCTCATCAAACAAATGTGGGCGGGCAACACCGACTTGGGCATTGCGGACTCCGCGCCTGTCGAGATCACCTATTTCGAGGGCGACGAGAGCGATCCCTTCCTCGTCAAGGATGTTTCCGACCTTCGTTATATCGAGTATTACGAGGCCGTGGCGCAGACCACGGGTGTCGTCTACCACTACAAGTTGGCGGCGGACGTCACCTTCGAGGACTATACGCCCAAGAACGACGAGGAGTACAGCAACTTCTACAATCTGGGCAGTTTCTCGGGCGTTTTGGACGGAGACGACCACTCGCTCAAGAACGTCGTCGTCTACTACAAAGACGGCTATTCGTCCATCTTCGACAATATCACCGAGACGGGCGTTATCCGCAATATCAACATAGAGAATACCAAGTGGCGCACCTGGACCAACCGCACCAACGACGGCATTATGCACGAGAAGGGCGGCGAGGTGGCCGTCTTGGCCTACACCAACCGCGGCACCATCGAGGGCGTCAACCTCATGTCGGGCGCCATCACGGCGGCCAAGGACGGCGCGGCGGGCTTGGTGAGCATCAACCGCGGTGTCATTCGCAACTGCACCGTCGGTGAAGCGGTCACCGTCACGGGCGTCAACGAAGTGGGCGCCATCGCCATCTACAACGCGGGCACCATCGAGGGTTGCGTCAACCACGCCACCGTCAAGGGCTCCATGTCCGTGGGCGGCATCGTCGGCCGCAACGCCGGTCTCGTCACCAAGTGCGGCAACGACGGCGCGGTCTCGGGCGACAACACCGTGGGCGGTCTGGTCGGCTACAACTACAACGTCAAGGACGTTGACGGCGGTATGCAATACGACACGATGGTCAGCCTGTCCTACAACAAGGGCACGGTCACGGCGTTCCGCAATGCGGGCGGCTTGGTCGGTCGCAACGGTTCCACGGGTGCCAACGAGTTGGGCGGCAACCGCATGAGCGAGAGTTACGCCAACGCGGGCGTCTTCGGTTGCTACAACCAGGGCGACGTGTCGGGCGCGTTCTCCACGGGCGGCCTTATCGGTGAAAACCGCGCCTACAACGAGACGGGCGAGGGCTATCGGTTCGGCGTCTTCGGTTGCTACTCTTCGGGCGACGTGCAAGCCGTGGATTGCAACGTATTGTATTTCGTCAATACCAAGGGATGGGGCGCCGTGTACGCCTACGCTTGGAACGACGAGAGCAAGACAAACGACGGTGCGTGGCCCGGCAATCAATGCGTCGAGGTAGGCACCAACGAATATGGGCAGGCCATCTGCGCCGTGGTCGTTTCCTCGGCGTGCGATATGGTCATCTTCAACGACGGCGGCGACAACAAGACCGCTGATATCGCTTTTACCACGTTGCGGAACGGCTTTTATCTCAACGACGACGGCTCGTACGGCAACTACGCCTACGACGGCAGTCACGGCAGATACAATATGACTTTGGGCTACCTCACCGGCTACAACAACGCCGTTTCGGATTGTTACTACGCGGTGTGGACCGAGTGTTCGTACGTCACGGTGGGCGGCACCGAGACTTCCGTCGAGCAGCTTTCCGTCACTACCGACAGGCAAGCCATGACGGCGAAACTCAACGCGGCGGTGGGCGCTACGGCGTTCGCCACGACGGACGGCTACCCCGTGTTGGCATGGGAATTACAGGATTAGGAGGCAAAAAATGAAGAAAAAACTATTTTTTGTGCTGATGATATGTGTGCTGGCGGCCATCGTCGCCGTCTCCTTTACGGGCTGTAAAGGCGACAAGTTGCCCAGCGTACGCAATTTGAACGTCACCGACGACGGCTATCTCTCGTGGGGTGCAGTCGAGGGCGCGGACGGCTACGTCATCTATTTCAACGACAACGAGGCCGACCGTTTCTACCTCACCAACACCTACATCTCCATCGACGAGCCCGAGATCAAGAGCGTGTTGAAGAGCGGTCAAAAGAACAACGTCTACATTCGTGCGGTCACCTTGGACAGCAAGAAATTGCCCGCCAAGACCTCCGACCGTAGCAAGATCATCTTCAACTACTCCCGCAAGTTGGCCACCCCCAACAAGATCAAGATGAGCAAAGAGCGCTTCTCTTGGCGTGGCGTGACGGATGCGGAGGACTACAAGGCCTATGTCCGCCGCTCGGGTGAGACCACGGGCACTTTGTACGATATGACGTGGGTCACGGGCACCGCTTCGGTCACGGGCACCATCAACGACCTTGCGGACGGCAATATGTACTACGTTTCCATCGTCGCCACCGCCGAGGGCTACGAGTCGAGCGATCCTTCGGACGAAGTTCCCTACGATCGCACCGCGACCAACGTCAGCGACCTCACCTACACGGCGTATGCGGGCACGGCTTCGGCCACGATGGGCGTGGACTTCGAGGACGCCGCTTTGATGGTTGCCACCGTCACCGCCGCCGAGGGCGCGGAGTTCCGCGTGTCGGATAGCACGGGCAAGGCCTACACGGTCTCCACCGCCACGGCCGCCAACGCCGGCGACTACGTGCTGACGCTCAACACCAATTCGGGCAACGTCACCGTATCGGCCATCGCTTCCTATTATATCTACGTCAACGGCGACGCGGGCACCAAACTCGCGTTCAACGCCGCGACGGGCGTCTATACCGTCAACGTCACGTTGAAGGACGGCGACAACTACGTCGTCAAGAACGGTGCGGGCGAGCTCGTCACCACCTACACGGACGACAGTGCCAACCAAGGCTCGTCCGTCACCGCCGGCAGTTACGCCATTCGCGTGGACAAGGACGCCAAAGTGAGCGTCAGCAAGGGCGCTTCCGCCGACACGGGCGAGAGCAAACCCGTCTCGCGCGACGGACAATGGGCGGTCACCTTTGACTACAACTACGAGGGCGCACCCGCCGCTTTGGTGGAATACGCCACCGACGGTCGTCCCGTTCCCACTCCCGCCGAGCCTTTGCGCGCGGGCTACAAGTTCGAGGGCTGGTTCGCCGACAGTTATTGCCTCATCGAGGCGGCGTTCGGCAAGAAGCAGAGCAACTTCGCCATCACTTGTCCCACCACCTTGTACGCCAAGTGGACGGTTGACAGTACGGCGGTCGTCGAGCACACCACCCACGAGGATACCAACGGCGACGGCAAGTGCGACGTGTGCGGCAAGACCATCGCCACCGTATGCACCGATCACGTAGACGCCAACGGCGACGGCAAGTGCGACGTGTGCGGCGCTACGGTCACCACCAACAAGTGCACCAAGCATATCGACCGCAACGGCGACAAGAAGTGCGACAACTGCGGCGCGCTCATCGAGAGCAGCGTCACCGTGGACACCAAGGGCACCATCTACTTCGACGTGTCCGCCGAGGACGTGGCTTGGTTCACCGCCGACAACGCCGTCCTCAATATGCACGTTTGGTACGCCGACGGCACCAACAACGGCTTCCCCGGCCCCAAGATGACTTACAACAGCGCGTTGGGCTACTACGAGGCCGAGTATTACACCAACCGCGTCGTCAAGGGCGTGCTGTTCACGCGCAACAATCCCACGCTCAATCCCCAAGAGGGCGAGCAGACCGAGTGGAACCGAGTGGAACTCACCGACTTCACCTTCGACGCCAATCGTCCCGTGTACAAGCTTCTCAGCTATTACAAGAACGAGGAGACGGGTTACACCACCTCTACGGGCGCTTGGATCAAGGTGGGTGAGCAAATCAACGTCAAGGGCGACGGCAAACTGTACGTCGACTTCCGCGATATCAGTTGGTTTACGGATGCCGGCGCGGACGTGCGCGCGTATATATGGTACACGGACGGCACCGACAACGGCGCCTACCCCGGCAAGGCCGTTACCTACACGACGGACGCTTCCTCCAAGCGTTATTCGGCCTACGTGGACTACTTCACCGACAAGACCGTCGCGGGCGTCATCTTCACTCGCAACGATCCCGCCACGGGCACCGAGTGGAACAAGATAGAGTTGCAGGGCGAGGGCTTCGTCTTCAATCCCGCCTTGCCCGCCTACCGCGTCACCGCGTTGGGCGCCATCTTCGAGGGCTATTGGGAGAGCGAGGCGGACGCTTTGGCGTCTCCCACCGATTACGGCAGCATCGAGGATGAGGACGGCGACAAGACCGCCTACTTCTATCTCGATATGTCCGCCGTCACTTGGTTCGGCGACAACGATCCCGTCGTCAAGGCGCGCATCGTCTACGCGGACAACACCGTCAACGCCAAGGGCGGCGAAGTGGCCGCGATGGACGGCAATCTCTTCAAGTGGGGCTACAACGGCGCCAAAGTCGTCAAGAGCATCACCATCTTGCGTTGCGCCCCCGCTACGGGCGACGTGTGGAACAGCTTCGACGTGTCCCTGTCTTCGGACGCCACCAAAGAGATCATCGTCGTCGGCAGTCTTACGGATACCGCGGTCTATACCTACGCGGATAAGGATGCTTCGGGCGATCCCGTAGTCGTCACCACCCGCACGGTCTACTTCACCGACAACTACAAGTGGGTAGACAACGGCGGCAAGATCTACGCCTACGTCTTCAAGCGCGCCAACAATTCCTTTATGACGCAGTGGCCCGGCAACTTGTGCGATTATGCCTACAACAACGACAACAACGAGGCCGTCTACAGCTTCACCTTCCTTGCCGAGTACGACACCATCGTCTTCTCCAACGGCAACGGTGCGCAGACCGTGGACGTCGCCCTCGGCGAGCACAACGGCTACTACCTCACGGGCGACAACAGCCCCTACGGCGTAGGCACTTGGGACAAAGAGAGCGGCGGCGCGGAGCCTCCCGCCACCAAGACCTTGTCCTCCATCTCCGCCACCTACACGGGCGGCAACGTGACCGTGGGCAATGATCCCGCCCTTGCGGACTTCACCGTGATCGCCACCTACAGTGACGACACCACCGCGCCCATCACCACGGGCTTCACCCTTTCGGGCTACGACAAGACCCAAGCGGGCGCGCAGACGGTCACCGTCACCTACGAGGGCAAGACGGACACCGCATCGGTCACCTTCGTCGCGGCACCCGCGTGGGACGGCGTTATCACCATTGACGTTTCGGGTGTGGATTGGTTTGAAAACGACGGTTGCGTCGCCTACGTTTACGTATGGTACACGGATGCCACCAACAACGGCTGGGTGACCACCGACAATGCGGCCGCGCACAAAGCGACGCGCACCGCCGCCTTTACCTACACGTTCCAGACGGATACGGCCAAGGCCATTGAGGGCGTCATCGTCATTCGCGGCACGGCCGACGGCTCCACTTTGTACAATAAGTCGGGCGATTTGACCGACAACGGTACGCACAACATTGCAGTAAGTAGTATGGAAGACTACAACTGATAGAGAACAAAAAAGGAGAAACAAATTATGAAGAGTAAGTTTCTTAAAGCAATCGTAATCGTAATGGCAGTAGTTATGTTGGCCACCTTCGCGGCTTGCACGCCCGAGATCATCTACTACTTGGACGCGACCGAAGGCGGCAACGCGGGCGGCAACCTCAACGGGGGCGGCTCGGGCAACGCGGGCGGCGAGCAGGGCGGCTCGAATAACGCGGGCGGCAACACCACGCCCGCCGTCATCGAGGACACCACGGGCGACGGCACCACCTACGACTTGCGCGTATGGTGCGCCGAAGAGGACGTGGATATGATATGGGAGATGCTGTACGCCTACGCCGACAAGTACAAGGACAACACCTACAAGTGGACGGTGGAGAAGCAGGGCGAAGACATCGTTTCGGCTTCCGTTCTGCGCGATCCCGACGCGGCCGCGGACGTGTTCTCGTTCGCCAACGACCAGTTGGGCAATCTTTTGAACCAAAACGCCCTGACCGAGATCCCCACCGCGTACACCGCGCAGATCGACAGTCAGATCGAGGTGGCGCGCACGGCCTGTATGAGCAACAGCAAATACTACGCCATTCCCTATAACTACGAAAACGTCTTCTTGTACTACAACAAGTCTTTGGTCACGCCCGAGCAGGTCAGGAGTTTGGAGACCTTGCTGGACGCGTCCATCGCGGGCGTCAAGTTCAACTTGGGCATCGACATGGCCGACAGCTACTACACCACCGCGTTCCTCTATACCGCGGGCGTGGAGATCTTCGGCGCGCAAGGCAACGATCCCAATTCCATCGACTTCACCAGCGATACGGCGTATCCCGCGGCCAAGAAAGCTTGCGAGTATATCGCTTCTCTCAACAAGAAGACCAAGCTTGGCTCCGTTGCCAAGGCCGACCAATACGCGGCGCTCAAAAATAAAAACGTCGCGGCCATGGTCAGCGGTCCCCACATGATTTCGCAATTCAAGGACGCCTTGGGCGACAACTTCGGCGTGGCCATGCTGCCCACCATTCGTTTCGCGGGCGAGAGCACGGATTCCCAACTTATCAGTTTCTCGGGCGTCAAGATGTACGGCGTCACCCGTAAGTCCACCGACGTGCGCTCGCAAAAGGCCACCAACGAGGCCATCAAGTTGGCCGCCTACCTCGCCAACGCCGACAACCAGCAGGTGCGTTTGGACGAGCGTGAGTTCTGCCCCACCGACGAGGATCTGTTCGAGACCGCCATCGAGTCGGGCATCGACACCGTCGAGGTCGTGGTCAACCAAAGCGAGTACTGCAAGTTGAAACCCGGTCTTATCGAAATGAGCAACTATTGGGAGAATATGGCGGCCTTCCTTCTGGGCGTCTACAAACTGAGTTACAAAGAGAGCGAGTGGAAAGGCGAACTCCAAAAGATAGAAGCCAAACTCAAATAAAGCGAGGGTGTGAACTATGGCTGCATTTTTTCAAAAACTATTTGCAAAGATTAAGAATTTCTTTGTAAGGTTGGGAAAGAAGATAGCGTCGTTCTTCCGCAATTTGCCCCAAAACTTCGTCAAGTTGTGCAAACGCGTGGGTTTTGGGATACGCGATTGGTTCGTGAAGTACGCCACTATGTTCCGCGAGGGTGACGTAGGCGTCAAACTGAGCTATATCTTCATGGGCTCGGGCGCTTTCGCGCACAAGCAGATCGCCAAGGGCATTGCCTATTTGGGCGTCGAACTATTGTTTATCTTCTATATGATATTCAACGGCGCGGGCGCCATTCGCGGCTTCTTCACCTTGGGTACCGACTTTACCTACAATATGCACTACCTCAACGAGGGCGGCGAGACCACTCCCGTCGCGGGCGACAACTCCATGTTGATGCTCCTCTTCGGCGTGGTGGCCATTTTGGTCGTCATCGCGTTTGCGGTAATGTATTTCGCCAACATTCGTTCGGCGTACGAAGCGTATGAGAATTCGGTGGTAGGACGCAAACTTCCCACCTTCAAGGACGACTTGATGGCGCTTTTCGACAACAAGTTCTATATCGTGTTGTTGACCTGCGCCTTGGTGGGCGTCATCGCCTTTACGGTGCTGCCCCTCATCTTCATGATCCTCATCGCTTTCACCAACTACGACCAATATCACACGGCCACGGGCGGTTTCGATTGGGTCGGCTTGCAGAACTTCGGCAACTTGGTGGGCGGCACGGGCCTTTCCACCACCTTCTTCCCCGTCTTGGGGTGGACGTTGCTGTGGGCGTTGTGCGCCACTTTCCTCAACTACTTCCTGGGCGTCGCGTTGGCGCTACTCATCAACAAGAAAGGATTGAAAGGCCAAAAGGTGTGGCGTACCTTCTTCGTCCTCACCATCGCCATTCCCCAGTTCGTCAGCCTTTTGTTGATGCGCTCGGCGTTAGGTCCCTTCGGCCCCGTTATGCAACTCTTCGGCAAGACGGGCTTCAACCTCTTCGACAACACCAATTGGGCGCGTTTCGTGGTCATTATGGTCAACCTGTGGGTGGGCATTCCCTATAGTATGCTCATCACCTCGGGTATCTTGATGAACATACCCGCCGACTTGTACGAGTCGGCCCGCATAGACGGCGCGGGCAAACTGACGATGTTCCGCAAGATCACCTTGCCCTACATTATGTTCGTCACCGGCCCCTACCTCATCACCCAATTCATCGGCAATATCAACAACTTCAACGTCATATTCCTGTTGACGGGCGGCGGTCCCTTCGGCGAAGCCGGCTATTCGGACGGCGCGGGCGGCACGTCGCTATTGGTTACTTGGTTGTATACCATGACGGGCAACGGCAACTACAAGCTGGCGTCTACTTTGGGTATATTGACCTTTATCGTCTGTTCGATCGTGTCCCTTATCACCTATCGCAACAGTTCCGCTAGCAAAAACGAGGAGGATTTCCAATAATGAGTGCATTAGTTACTACAAAGAAAACCTCGAGTATCAAACGCAAAAAGATCATCGGCAACACCACCACCTATACGGTGCTGACCATTTTGTCCATCATTTGGATTATTCCTTTGGTGTGGATGATCATTCAATCCTTCGCCGGTCCCGAGGGCAGTTATCAATCGGGCAGTCTGTTCCCCTCGTCCTTTAGTTTCTATTGGTACGGCAAACTGTTCACCGACACCAACTACCCCTATTGGCGTTGGTTCCTCAACACGTTGCTTATAGCCGCCGTTTGCTTGGTGCTGTCTACGTTCTTCACCATCGCCATGGCGTACGTTATGAGCCGTTACCGCTTCAAGAGCCGCAAGAGATTGCAGTCCATCGGTATGATTTTGGGTATGTTCCCCGGCTTCATGTCCATGGCCGCCATCTACTATATCTTCAAGTCCATCGGCATGGCCGGCAACGTGGAGATTTGGAAGAAGATCATCGCCCTCATTCTCGTCTATTCGGGTTCCGCGGGCTTGGGCTACTACGTGTCCAAAGGTTTCTTCGACACGGTCAGCCGCTCCTTGGACGAGGCGGCCCGCATCGACGGCGCCACCAACGCGCAGGTATTCTTCCGCGTCATCCTTCCCCTCAGCAAGCCCATCATTGTCTACACCGCGTTGATGAGTTTCTTGGGCCCGTGGGGCGACTTCATTTTCTCCAGCTACCTCTTGGGCACGCAGACCGAGGGCTGGACGGTCGCCGTCGGCTTGTACTACATGATCACCAAAGATCCCGTCAACTACTACAATATGTTTATGGCGGGCGCCGTGACCGTGGCCGTACCCATCACCATTCTGTTCTTGTGCTTGCAACGCTACTTCGTCGAAGGTATCACGGGCGGCGCAGTCAAAGGCTAAGAAGGAGGTCGCATGAAAAAGCGTATCACGTTAATTCTACTATTGACCGTGGTGCTGGTCATAGCCGCAGCCTCGGCGTGTGCGGTCGTGTTTGCCTCCGCCGACGAGAACGTCACCATCAAGGTGCACTTCTACAACGGCGACGGGCAGTACGACTACCCCGAGTGGGAGGGCAAGACCAATATCCAATGGGGCTCGTACTATTGGATTGACACCGGCAGGGTCTCGGTCAATTACCTCACCGAAGAGGATCCCGTCGACGATCCCGACCGAGGCGGCTTCTCCCGCAAGATGGGCGACGGCACAGTCAACCACGGCCGTTGCTTCGAGATCAACCTCAACGCGGGCGAGTCCAAGGCGGTTTTGGGCGGCAAGAAGCTCGGTCTTATTATGGTGCGTACCTACAAAGACGAGTTGGGCTATTGGACGCCCTATTGGTGTAGCAACAAAGGCAAAGACTTGTCCGCCGACCGTTATATCGACGTCAAAGGCCTCACCTACGAGGGCGGCGCCTACAACGTCTATATCATCGCGGGCGACAAGAACAACTACACCACCTTGCGGCAGGCCAAGAGCGCGTTCGAGCGCATCGAATCCGCCAACTTCGACGATTTCAACAATCTCATTCTGCAAACCACCAAGCCCATCGACAGCACGACGGACGTCAAGATTTTCAAGGTCACCGATCTCAAGAACGCGCCCGACGGCGAATTGCTCACCACCGTGCACGCGACCACTTTCTGGAACGAAGGTCTCAACGCCAAGGTTTCGGGTTTGGGCTTAGGCGATTCGTTCGATTGGAACGCCGACTACCAGATCCTCATCGAGGACGTGTCGCCCTTCCGTACCAGCGCCACCAAGACCAGGCTTTTCCTCTCGGACAAGTTCAAGTCCGAGTGCGAATTGCCCGCCTCCGAGGAGATGACGCTCGGCGTCACCTACACCAAGGCGCGCACCACCTTCCGCATTTGGGCGCCCATTTCGACCAACGTGGCCGTCAATTTCTACCGCACGGGCAACGAGTTGGATTTCAGCCTCTTGCGCCCGCAGGAAGATATGACGCGCAAGGAGAAGGGCGTGTGGGAGCTGACGGTGGACGAGGACCTCAACGGCGTCTACTACACCTATTCCAACTGGGTTACCTTGGGTGAGCCCGTCGAGACCGTGGACGTATACGCCACCGCGGTGGGCGTCAACGGTATGCGCTCGATGGTGTGCGATCTGTCGGCGACCGACCCCGACGGTTGGGACGAGGATCTCGCCAAGGCCAAGGCCATTCGCAACGACAAGAGCGATACGGGCGTCATTTGGGAAGTCCACGTGCGTGACTTCTCCATCTCGCCCGACAGCGGTATGACCTACAAGGGTATGTATCTCGCGTTCACCGAGCAGGATACCAAGGTCAAAGGCTCCAACCTCAATTCGGGCGTCGCCTATCTCAAAGACTTGGGCGTGTCCTACGTGCATCTCAACCCCGTGTTCGACTTCGCCACGGTGGACGAGGAGTACATCAACAATACCGACTACACGACCAAACAAAATTGGGGTTACGATCCCAAGAACTACAACGTGCCCGAGGGCAGTTACGCCACCGACGCCGACAACGGCGAGGTGCGCATCAAGGAGTTCAAACAGATGGTCGCGGCCTTGCACGACGCGGGCATCGGCGTCATTATGGACGTGGTCTACAACCACACCGCCACCGCCGACAGTTACCTCGAGAAGTCCGTCCCCGGCTACTACTATCGCCAAGCCTTGGACGGCCATTGGAACGGTTCCTCTATGGATTATACGATGGGCACCTTCAACAAGATTGCCTGGACGACCAACAACCTGGGCGCCTACAACTTGTCCGACGGCTCGGGTTGCTCCAACGAAACGGCTTCGGAGCGCGCGATGTTCCGCCGCTATATGGTGGACAGCTTGGTCTATTGGGCCAAGGAGTACCATATCGACGGCTTCCGCTTCGACTTGATGGCCATTCACGACACCACCACGATGCAATCCATTCGCATTGCGTTGAACAACCTCTATGCGGACGGCAACGGGCAGAAGATACTGCTGTACGGCGAGCCTTGGGCCGCCGCCGATTTGGGATTGGACGGTGCCAAGAGTGCGGGCTTCGACAGCTTGGACGACCAAGAGATGCTGGGCATTCGCGTCTTCAACTCGTCCATTCGCGAGGGCGTCAAGGGCGACAACGGTTGGGGCGACAGAGCGCCCAGCCAAGGCTATGTGCAAGGCAATTACGGCGAGCAGGACCGCATCAAAGCGGGGCTCAACGGTTACATTGCCGGGCAGAAGGGCGGCAACAGTCACGCCATCAACTACACCACGTCGCACGACAACTACACCTTGTGGGACCAACTCATCGTCACCACGGTGGGCGAGCGCACGCCGACTCTATACACCGAGCCCAACAACGTCCTTATCCGCAAGAATATGATGGCCGCCACCTTCATTATGACGGGCAGAGGTATGTCTTTTATGCTTGCGGGAGAGGAGATTGGTCGCACCAAGTACGGCAATCACAACAGCTACAACGCGCAGGACAAGGTCAACGCCTTCGACTACAACCGTCAAAAGGAGTTCGCGGCGTTGTACGATTGGTACAAAGGGCTTATCGCCTTGCGCAACGCGTTCCCGTCCTTCGCCAGAGGCAGTCGCGAGGCCACCATCTATTCGGCGGGCGCGGACGACGGTTGCATCTGCTATCTCTTCGACAAAGAGGGGGCGGACGCCTACAACCGCGTCTACGTTCTCACGAACCCCCGCGCCTTCTCGCAGACTTTGGCTATCGAGGGGAATTGGCAGGTCTTGGCCGACGAAAACGGATTCCATACAGGCACTATGCAAGCGGCTTCGGGCAGCGTGACCTTACCCGCTTTCAGCACATACATTTTGGTTCAATAATTAGAGAGGTATTATTATGGCAAGTTTAAGTTTGAAACATATCTACAAAGTTTACGACGGTGGCGTCAAAGCCGTGAACGACTTTTGCATGGAGATAGAGGACAAGGAGTTCATCGTCTTCGTCGGTCCTTCGGGTTGCGGCAAGTCCACCACCCTCCGTATGATCGCGGGCTTGGAAGAGATCACCGCGGGCGAGTTGATGATCGGCGACGAAGTGGTCAACGACGTGGAGCCCAAGGATAGAAATATCGCCATGGTGTTCCAAAACTACGCCCTGTATCCCCACATGACCGTCCGCGAGAACATGGCCTTCGCTTTGAAACTCCGCAAGGATTTGAGCGAAGAGGAGATCAACGATTTGGTCGAAAAGGCGGCCAAACGGTTGGATATCGCCCAATTCCTCGACCGCAAGCCCCGCGCCTTGTCGGGCGGCCAACGTCAGCGTGTTTCGTTGGGCCGTGCCATCGTGCGTAACCCCAAGGTGTTCTTGCTGGACGAGCCTTTGTCCAACTTGGACGCCAAACTCCGTGCGCAGATGCGTACCGAGATCTCCAAGTTGCACAAGGATCTGGCCACCACCTTCATCTACGTCACCCACGACCAGGTCGAGGCCATGACCATGGGTACCCGCATCGTCGTCATGAAGTTGGGCGTCGTGCAGCAGATCGACACCCCCAAGAACTTGTACGACTATCCCGGCAACAAGTTCGTCGCGGGCTTCATCGGCACGCCGCAGATGAACTTCTTCGACGCCACCCTCAAACATATCAGCGAGGACAAAGTCGAGGTCACCTTCGCCAACGACCGCAAGATCGTCATTCCCGCCGAGTGCGTGGTCAAAGCCAAGAGCAAATATTTGGACGGCGAGACCGTGGTCACGATGGGCATTCGTCCCGAGGACATTCACTTCGAAGAGGACTACGTGGCCGCCCATCCCGACACCGCGTTGGAGACCAATATCGGCATCATCGAGGCCTTGGGCAGCGAGTCCATCGTCTACTGCGAGTTGGATCCCGAGAGCACCAAGTCCATCTCGGACAGCACCACCCGCCTGGTCCTCAAAGTGGATCCGCGCGTCAGCCTATCCATCGACCAACCCATCAAGGTAGCCTTGGATCCCACCCGCATTCATTTGTTCGACAACGAGACCGAACTCAGCATCATGCCCCGCATTCCCGACGTCAACGTGTTGGACGGCTCGGTCAAAGGCGGCGTCGCCGATATCGCGGGCGTCAAGTTCCATCTGCCCGAGGCGCTTGCCTTGGCCGACGGCAAGTACACCTTCACCATTCCTTCGGACGCGTTCCGCTTCGACCACGTCAAGGCCGCCGAGGAGATCGCCGAGGGCGATCCCAAGTACACCGTGCCCTTCGACAACGTGGATCCCAAGTACGCCAAAAAGGCCTTCCAAGGCGCCGTTATGCCCCTTCCTTCGGCCGAATACGACTATGACGACAACGTCTTCGGCGAGAAAGTGACCGTGCCCGTCAAGGCCGTGGAGACCATCGGCAAGACCAAACTTCTGCGCATTATGTTCGGCAAAGAGAGCGTGTTCGCCATCGCCCCCGCCGAGACCGAGGATGGTATCACTTCCATCGTCACCGACGTCGATTGGAAAAAGGTGAGCGTGGTCGCCGCCGACGGCACCGAGACCGCCGCGTTGAACCTCTTCAACGTCCTGCATGGCAAGTTGCTCAAAGAGCGCACGGGTGCCAAGACCTACAACTTCGGCTTGGACATCGCGGACAAGATCTTCTATTCCACCGAATACGTGCAGCAAAAACTCTTCAACGCCGCAGGCCGCAAGGTCTTCGACATCAAGTTGGACGTGGACTTCACGCCCTACAACGTCAAGATCGCTTCGGACGGCATCGCCGCCACCGTCAACGCCGTCAAGAACTTCGGCGCCGAGTCCTTTGCCGAGTGCCAAGTGGGCGCAGACGTCGTCAACGTCTACCTGCGCGCCGAGGATGCCGCCGTCAAAGCGGGCGACAGCGTGCGCTTGGCGTTGAATATCCCCGCGTTGGGCGTCGTCGAAGCCGATCGCGGCATTCGCGTCATCTAATCGACGAATGCAAAATAGATGGCGGAGATTTGTTCTCCGCCATCTATTTTTATATACGCAACTCTTTTTTATTTTGTATATTGGAACTCTTTTTCACGGATTGCCTCTTCCGCGTTTTATCATCAATATGATTTATTGATTACCACTTATTACGAAAGATTTATTGATTATCACTTATTACGATATATAATATTGCCACGTATTACGATATAAAAAAGATAGTCACTCGTTACGATATAAAAAGCGGCGGGGCCGTCTTGGCCTCGCCGCCGTCTTGTTTTGCGTCAGCCGACTATCGCACCGACTATGGCCACAATGCCGCGCACAAGCCCCAAAATGACGAAAGGAAGCACGAGGTAGGCGGCCAGGGAATGTTTGCCGATGATGAGCACCGGCCCCAACGCCTTCGGCGGATAGATCCGCTTGCATTTGGTCTTGCGGTCGGGGTAGAGAAACTTGCCCAGCACGCCGCCCGCCAAGAACCACCCGAGGTGGGGCAACAAGGGCTCGAAGTTTTGCGGGGACAAATCTCTTGCGTGGTTGTTATAGACCATCAGGGCGAGAAAGTCGTTGTTGACGTAGGCGTTATCAACGATGTAATGCTTGTAGTAGAAGGTCAAACCGATGACGATGAGCGCCACGCCCAGGTAGCCGCGCAACCAATAGGGGCACTTGACGAGGTCGAGGATCCACCAGAAGGTAAAACATATCGTCAATACGGCGATGATATTGAAAATCAATGTAGCCGTCACCAACTGGGGCCAAACGATATGCAGTACGGCGTATCCGCCCATAAATAGGGCGCAGAGTATCCAAAACTTGAATACGCGATGGAAGCGACTGCGGGTAAAACTGCTGTTCATACCCGACATAAACGCGATAAGCCACAACCCAAAGGGTTGCATCGCGCTTCGCACCGCGCTGTCGCAGTACAGCCCCGCCACGTGTTTCAGCCATTCGCCCACCACGGTATAAGAGGGAATCAACGCCTCTTTCGTGCCGTAGGTACAGCAATGGTCCAACGTCACCGCAATGAGAATGATGCCGCGCATCACGTCCAATTCCCATGCGCGCGGATTGCGACCGGGCACGTTGTAGGTGAAGTAACGCTTGATTCTTTGTCCCAAACGCACGAAAAACAAGCCCACGGGGTTGGGCTTCCGTTTGGCGGGACGACTGTTGACGTCCGCTTTTTCGCGCACTACGGCGTCCAAATCCACCTTTTGCGGCGTATAGACCGCCGCTTCGGTCGTTTGGGGTTGTCCTTCGTGAACGCTCGTTACAAATCCTTGTGTGTCCATTTTCAACAAAGGTACGCGGCGAAAGTTGCCTTTCGCCGCGTGATGTTTTTGCGTTGACTTATTGCGGTTGCGTGCCGGGGATGTAGAGGGGGATACCCACTATCATCTTGCCGTTGCGCTCGCCCAAGCCGTACTCCAGGTAGAGTTGTGCGCCTTGGCCGTCCGTCCAGCAGCCGATGCCGCCCGCCGCCATCTGTTGCGAGATAGTTGCGGCCGCTTGCTCTTCGCTGATACCGTAGGCTTGCGCCACTTGCTCCACCTTTTGGGGCATAGCGTATTGGATGAGCCCTGCGGGAATGTCGATGATGTTCAACTTGATCGAGGGCGCGCCTTGCGGGTCGGAGTCCCAATCGCTGTTGTCGTAGTCGCCTGCCGAGCGGGCGAAGATGGCGAAGTTCATCATTTGACCCGTGCTGTCCAGATCCGTCATACCATTGCCGCTTACGTTGTTGTTGATTTCCGTCTTCACCCACACGGCTGTCGAGGACTGTCCGTAGGCCACGAACCAAGCCTCTTGACCGGTCACCCAGTTTTGGATATTCGAGGCGGTGTCGTAGTCCATATTCAGTTCGCATTGCAGGTCGGCGTCCGCCGCCGCGGCGTATTTGTCATCGAACGCGATGGCCGCGCCGCCTGCGGTGTGCGCCAATTTGGTGTTGGTGAAGGTGAACTTGGTCAGGTTGTACCCGTACACGTCGTTGGCCCAGTTTTCGGTCATGCGGCAGTTGTCGGCGTTCACGACAACGGCGTGCTTGTCGGCGTTGAAGGCGACCTCGGGATTGCCCGTGTAGCCGTCGATGCCGCCGTCCGTAAAGAGGGCGATAGAGGTCTTCTTGACGTGTACGTTATCCAAATTGACGGTACCGCCGCGGCACACGATGCCGAGGTAGGCGGCGCTCATCTTGAGGAGAGGCACTTTGCCGTCGCCCAGGTCTTGGGAGGCGCCGCTCAGGCCTTCTACGTTGTTACCTTCGACCAAGAGGTTGTCCATCGTGAGGGTACCGCCGCAGTAGCGCGCCAAGGTCGAGCCGTCGAGGTCCAAGGTGGCGTTACGATACAGGAAGATACCGATCTGCACGTTGGCGATGCGGTAGCTGTCGCCCGTGGTGAACTTGCTGCCGCTGGCGCCGTATTGGTCGTAGCGGTTGTCGATATAGGGCAACTTGCTGCCGTCGATGGCGAAGAAGTTGCCGTTGATCCGCATCGTATCGGTCGCGTCGGTGGTGAAACGGGTATATACGCCGTGCGCATAGTCGTTTTGGGGCGTACCCGTATCCACGCCTTCCATCACCCAGCCGTTGCCGTCCAGCGTGAGGGCGACGTCTTGAATGTTCTTGCCGTGTCCCGCGATGTAGTCGTCGGCCACCAATTCGGCCTTGATATTACGCAGGATATTGATTTGATGCACCGACAGGTCGCTGTAACGCGATTTGAGGTCGGCGTTGGTGTACACGTTGACGCCGTCGTTCAAGGCCAACTTAAAGGTCTTCACGTTGGCGGCGGCCGCATACTTGGGGGTCATGGTGACGGTCACGGTCTTGCCCGTCAGGCTACCGTCAAAGGTGATGGCGCCCGTCATGGCGTTGACGTTGTAGAGGTTGTCCGCCACGACTTGCTCGCCTTCTTTGACCATCACGTCCACGTTGGCTTGCGCAAAGGGCAGGGCCACGAGGCTGGGCGTTTCGCTGCTGCCTCCGTTGGTGATGATATTTACGTCGAACACGAAGTTATTCACACCCGCGGCCATCACGCTGTCTTGGGTGCGCGCCACTTGGAAGTTGGCGGTACCGCTCTGCGTGTTGTTCACCCAGATATTGGTGTAGTCGGTGCCGTAGTTCATGGTCACGTTATTCACCACTTTGACTTGGCGCGTGTAGGTGAAGGGCGTGCCGTCCACGAGCTTGGTGACGCTCATTTCGAATGCGCCCACGTTTTGTTTGACGTCGAGTTTCGCGCCCGTCTCGGTGATGGTGACGTCGATATAGTCGCCCGCGCCCGAGATGGCGGTGATGCCTTTCAGGTTGTAACTGCCCGCGGTCAAGAACACGAAGGTGAAGTCGTCCGAGAGGGAGTTACGCTCCTTGAAGTAGGTGCCTTTGTCCACGAAGAGTTTGTCGGTTTCGTCTGCCTCTTGGTCGGCGTTGAGTTTCTTCCAATTCTCGTTGATGAACACGGTGCATTTGTCGAAGTCGGCGACCACGAGGCCGCTGAATGCTTTGTCGTCCATCGTGTACCCCGTGAATTGATAGCCGTTACGCGCGTCGGGATTGGCGAGGTTGAAGTCCACGCCGTAGGTTGCCGTGAGGGTGTCGGTCGTATTCCAGCGCACCACTTTCACCGTCAAGGTCTTGGCCGCGAAGATGGCGTAGACGTTCACGTCCGCCTCTATTTCGGCGTCGAAGTCAAAGGCGACGTACTCGTTGGAATTGGTGGACCAACCCACGAAGTTGTAGCCGACCTTTACGGGGGAGGCGATAGCGGTCACCTTGGCGTATTGATTGATTTCGCGTTCGGTGGGCGTACCTTCCACCAAGAAGGTGACGGTCACTTTGTTTTGCGTGAATTCGACGTACACGGTCGTATCGCCCGCAGTCGTATATTTGCCCGAGGTGGCGAAGGTCTCGCCGCCCAAGGTCAAGCGGGAGTAGGTGTAGCCGCGTTTGACATATTCGGTCGTATCGATGGCGTAGTTGGCGTCGTAGGTCACCGCGATGGCGTCCAATTGCGTGCTGCCGTCCATCACATAGACGTGATATTCGTTGGCGTCGTAGAAGGCGTACAAGGTGACGTTGGCGTTGACCACGGCGGTCTTGTCGTAGGCCGTATATTCGTCCGCTTTGGTAGACCAACCGCGGAAGGTATAGCCTTCTTTGGCGGTATTGAGCGCGTCGAGTTTATCTTCGACGGTCGTACCGTCCTCCACCGTCCAGACGGCGGCGGGGGTGTTATTGCCCACGTACACGGTCACTTCGCTCTTGTTGTACATCGGATCGCGCTCGAAGTTGGCCACGACGGTGATAGAGGTCGTCCAGGTGTAGGTACCCGTCGCCTCGAAGGCTTCGCCGTGCAGGGTGTAGCCGTTGAATGCAATGGCCCATTCGGGGAGCGCAGGCTCGGCGGGCAAGGTATAGGTCGCGCCGTAGGCCACCGTTTGGTTGGCGCTCGTCAGGTTCTCCACCGTGATGGCGTACTCGTTGACGGTATACACGGCGTAGAGCGTGACGTCTTGGGCGATGGCGGTGTCGAAGTCAAAGGCCGCGTTCCCGTTTTCTTCTGCCGCCCAATAGGCGAAGGTGTAGCCCACCTTTTCGGGCGCGGTCTTCGCCGTCGCTTTGGCGTACTGATTGATGGTTTCGGTCGTCACTTCGCCTTCTGCCGAGTAGCGCACGGTCACGGTATTTTGCGTATAGGTGGCGGTCACGTAGATATTACGGGTGTAGGTATAGGTGCCCGTTGCCGCGAACGCCTCGCCCTCGAAGGTATATCCCGCGAAGGTGTAGCCCTGTTTTACCGCGGCGGGGACGGTATACGCCGTGCCGTAGGTGACGGCGATGGGTTGAATGGTCTCGCCGCCGGCCGTATTGACCGTGATGGTGTACCCGTTGGCCTCGAATCTTGCCGTGAAGTCCACGTTTTCGGTGATTTGGAAGCTCGTCTTGTCCGCAGGGTAGGCCACGCCCTTATCGTCCGTCCAACCGATGAACGTGTAGCCCTCTTTCGAGGTGGTATAGCTTACGTTGGCGCCGTGGCTTGCCTCGGTGGTGTACAGCACGGTATCGCCGTCTTTGAAGTTGACGGTGTACTTGGCTTCCGCCCAGTTGGCGGTCACGCGGATGGTGTCCGTCAGGTTGTACGTACCGCTCACGGGGAAGGACACTTCGTCCGTACCGTTGTCATAGGTGTACCCCGTAAAGACGAATCCTTCGCGGGTGGGCACGGGCAAGGTATAGGCCTCACCCGGCGTGACGTTCACTTGCTTTTGGTTGGCGGGCAGTTCGCCGCCGGCGGTACGGATGATGACGTAGTACGAAGCGGCCTCGAATTTGGCGTATAAGGTCAATTCCGCCATCACTTTATCCTCGACGTACACGTTAATAAAATCTTTGTCGAGATACCAGTTGACGAACTTTGCGTTTTCTTTGGTGGGCGTGTAGAGCGTGAAGGTCTCGCCCACTTTTACTTGTTGGGTGTTGAGCACCTTGTCCCCGTCCATATAGGTGACGGTGATACTCTTGCTGTTGCAGGCCGCGAAGGTGGCGGTCAAGGCAGCGATGAAGAGCACCAGACAAAGTACGACTGCAATACTCTTTTTCATTAAATAATCCTCCTGATTTAGGTCTGTCGGGGGCGTTTCGATACTCCCTCGGCGGTATTTGCGCCTTTCGTATTCGGCGCAAACGATGTAGTGCGGTTGGCACGGTTGCTACGCACGCGTGGCGTGCGGAATAAAGATGTCAGGCGCTCGCATGGGATAATTGACGCGACCTCGGGCGGATCCCTCTCGGTCGTACCGCTTGCGCCGATAAAGTCTAAATGTCGTCCACGTCGCTCTCGCTGGCTTTGGGCACCAGTTGGATGCTGTCCGAACGGTTGCTGCCGTCGGCCGCCGTGATGGTGATGGTCACGGCCACGTCCTCGAAGAAGGTGACGTATCCCGTGGGGGACACGATGACGTTCTCGGGATCGCTCGACTCGAAGACGACGGATTTATCCGTCGTGTTGTCGGGGCTGACCACCCAATACAGTTGGTAGCCTCGCTTGCTGTCCGTCAATTCGACGGGTTGTATCCAATCGTCACGCAGTTTTTCGTAGTCCGAGTTGGTGAAATAGATCTCCGTGCACTTGGTTTCCTTGTGCGCGTTCTCGATGGCGGCACCCAAAAGGGACACCATCAACACGGCCAGCACGCATTCGACTATGACGACTATGACGACTATTTTCTTGTTCATATCCGCCTCCTATGCCTGTATCTCGTCGAAGTAACTCTTCAGGTTGCTTCGGTAGAGATAGATTCTGGCCGCCAAGAACGCGGCGGCGATGATGAGGATGCGCACCCACCCCGTCGTGTAGTTGTCGATGAGGAGCAAAAGGGTGATCACACCCACCAACGTCGCGGTCACGAATCCCATCACGATGGCCTTGGCCACGTTGGGGTTGTCCACCACGGCGTCGCCTTGGGTAATGTAGTCGGCGATCTTGGGGTTGCGTATATCCAATTCGAAACTCCAAAAGATATGCCCTATGGAGAACAGTACGATGAGCAAGGTCATCAACACCAATTCGGTCGCCGACAGCGAGGTGGACAGGGCCAATCCGTTGGAGAAGCGGAAGGGAATGCGAATGAGCACGATGGACACCACCACGGCGATGAGGTTGACGATGCTGGTCACGGTCAATTTGGCCCAGGTCATGGTCATCATATTGCTGGGCGCGGCTTTCAGCACGGCGAACTCGCTGCCTTCGGACGACAGCGCCTGCGCGCAGTTCGCGTTATGCGTGCCCAAAAGGCTCAATATGATCATCACGTTGAAGGCCACGGTCATATAGTTGCCGTATAGGTTGGTATTGATGGCCGTGATGATGATATTGAGGATATAGGTTATCATGGGGAAGATCAAGATGACCGACAAGGCCGAGTTGACCTCTTTGGGCGTGCGGAACATCAAGGTGAACTCTTTGCGCAGGAAGGTCGCAAAGAGGCCGTGCTTCTTCGCCTTGCGCACTTTGTGCCCTTTGTTGCGCGCCGATTCCGCAGTAGAAGATGCCGCCTTGAAGTAGAAAGGCATAGCCACCAGGAAGCACAACGCGCCCAACCCCGCGAAGATGACGAGGTTCAGGGGTAGATACAGCCACACTTTCGTGCCGAACAGCATCCTGCCGAAGAAGTTGTACCACAAGGCAAACTTATTGACGGCGGCGAAGGCTCTCTCCAGGCTGGCCAAGAATTGCACGTACGTCGTCACCAGTTTCAACGGCGGCGTGATGAGGGACAGGATATGCACCACCAGCACGAACACGCCGATGAGGGCGGCGGCTACGACCAACGCATAGAGCCATATATGCTTGTCGAGGAATCGCTTGACGTAGATGGCGCCTATGGACAAAGTCGCGCCCAACAGCACGGGCAATAGGCACAGCATGAGCCAAGCGGGCACGACGAGCACCCAATAGGCCACGCCGGGCGTCGCGGCGATGCCGAACGCCACCAGGAAGGGCAGTACGAAGAAGAAACTCTTTTTGAATTCTTCTACCGAAAATACCAATATCTTGCTCACGAATATCTCGTTGTAGTGGCAGGGGAATGCCAAAAGCATATTGTTTTCGCGGCTCAGGTACAATACCGACATCATGCTGGCGGTACAACTGATGATGCCGAACAGTTGCGTGACGAACAGCACGGTCGTCAGCAGATTCGCGCTCAGGTTGAATTGATAGGTGTTCTTGACGTACCGCAGCAAAAAGATCAGGCCCGCCGTGATGGCGGCCACGCCCAACGTCCCCAAGAAATAGCGGAAGGCGAGGGCTTTCTTGTTGCCTTGCCGTATGGCGCGCCACTTATCTCCCGTCTGCAAGAGGAACAGGTATTTGATTCGCCGCATGGACGAATTGCGTTCTTCCTTGGTCTTTCTCATGGTTTAGTCTTCCGTCGTATCGTTCGGTTTATCCTCAACCGTTTGTTCGTTCGTTTCTTCCGCTTCGGCGGCTTCCGTCGCTTCGCCCGTCGTTTGGTCGGCGGCGGCTTCTGCCAACGCGGCGGTTTCGTCTACGGCCGCGTCCGCGTTTTCGGTTTCGGTGTGCTCGCCGTACTTATCCGACTTGTTGCGCTCGGATTCCTGCGCGTATTGCAGGTAGATCTGCTCCAAGGACAGCCCTTGGTCGTGTATTTCCTTGGCCGTGCACACGCGGCACAGTTTGCCGCCCGAGATAATGGCCACGCGGTCGCATATCTTCTCGACCACTTCTATGACGTGGCTGGAGAAGAACACCACGTTGCCCGCGTTCGCGTGCTCGCGCATACATTCCTTTATTTGATAGGCGCTCGTGGGGTCCAATCCCGTCAAAGGCTCGTCCAGCACCCACACTTTGGGGTTGTGGATAAGGGCGCTTATCACCATTATCTTTTGCTTCATACCATGGCTGTAGCCCTTGATCTCGCGGTCCAAAGCGTCCTCGATGCCGAACATTTGGGCGTAGTGCGCCAATCGCTCGGCCTTGTCCTCTTCGCTCACCATATAGAGGTCCGCGACGTAACTCACGTATTCGCGGCCCGTCAGTTTCTCGTACACGGCGTGGTTATCCGACACGTAGCCGATACGCAACTTGGCCTCCATCGGCTGTCGGGCTATATCGTAGCCGTCTATCTCGATGCTGCCTTCGGTGATGGTCTGTATGCCGACCATACTCTTGATGGTGGTGGACTTGCCCGCGCCGTTGTGTCCTATGAAGCCGAACACTTCGCCGTCGTTGATTTCCAACGTGATATCGTCCACGGCTTTGCGGTTGCTGCCTGCGTAAGTTTTGGAGAAATGATTAATGCGTATCATATCGACTCCTTCGGGGTTCAATGGTTCCTTGGGACTGCGCCCGTCTAATTCTTTTAACAAATTGAGTTGGTCTATTTTGCGCAGGCGTTTACGTCTGGCGAGTTCCTGGTGTCGGTCGCCCACCTTGTAGGTGATGCCGTACACGCCCCACATCACGAACATCAGAGCCACGGCTATCACGAAGACGGTGATATCGTACAGCCAGAAGTAGACTATCTTGGTATCGGCGGACACGTTGATGGTCCACACGAAGTTTTCCTTGATGGGTATGGCCCAGGCGAACTTATCCGTGAAGAACGTGCTGTACAGGAAGAAGTAGTCCACTTCCGAGCCGGTCGTATTGAGGGGCGAGTTGTTGAGCCAACCGTCCAGGGTCGCCGCCGCCAATACGTACACGGCGAAGGCCGCGATGGCCTTGTACATCAACTTGATATTGGGGCGCTCGAATACCCGTAGCGCCACGCCGAGGAAGGGAAGCACCACGGCGTAGATATGGTTGTACCAAAATACGATATTGCCGCCCTTGGTCAATTCGCCCGTCGTGTTGGGCAGGATAATGGCCATCAACGCGCCCATGATATTCACGAGGTAGGTGAAGTAGAACACGCCCTTCAAGCGGAAGGCGTAGGCGAAGAACATCAACGCGATGGCCGTATTGCAGAGGTGCAGAGGCAGGCTGGTCAGGCCCGAGCGGTGGGATTGCCACACAAAGTATTGAATGAATCCGGACAAGGCCAGCATCATCAACATATAGCGGCGCTCCTCGTAGGACTTCTTGCGCATGAGGAAGTACACCGCGAAGGGGAACAGCACGGTCAAATAGATGAGCAGGCGGTGCGTCAGCACGAAGCCCGAGGTCTTTTGACCGATATAACCCACGCACAGTTGCGGCCCGTACACGGGCATAAACGCCATCAGGTAGAAGAGGACGTAGAGCCCCATTCGGCCCAAACGTTTGCCTAAGTTTTGCCACCGCTTTTCCACGATCAAAGCGATGAGTTCCTTGACGGACAACGCCCCCGCGAACGCCACCAGGCACGCGTAGATCACGGTGCGCCAATGGTAGGGTTGCCAACTGCCGATATAAGAGGTCATTATCGTGCGGAAGAAAATCGCGTTGAGCAGGGCGAAAATCGGCCCGACCAACGCCGTGAAGTCGCGCGCGGTCTCCTTGTCGTAGAAGGGCAACAAGATCACGGTGGCCAAGGTCATCGCCGAGAACCAACGCAATATCATCAATAGGACCGTGGTCGCCGCCGGGAACGCGGACATGACGAGATGCCCGTCCGCCACCGTTTTGGCGTTCAGGGTCATATAACTCAAATCGTTTTGGGTAAAGAGATGCGGAATAAAGAGCAAGAAAAGCAGTGCCGACATCAATCGGAACAGCAGATTGCCCATATTATATTGTTTGGATTTGACCGTGAGGGTTTTGTCTTTCAGCCACCTCTGTACAAAAAAGAACAGCGTGCCGAAACCTACCGTGCCCAATGCCACTAAGCTTTCGTTCATACCATGTGCACCGAGGGTGCAACCGATCGTCTTTCTTCGCCCGCCGAAACGGCCGCCCATCGACGTCCCAATCGGGGGATTGACCTTTCCTTCGCTCTGTCACACGACAGCCTGCGGAAAGTGGCGGCGGATCTTCCAATCAATCGTTTGTTCGTCGATATCCCATCGATGAATTGCCTGACCCCAATCGCAATATAGTCGGTAGCCTTCGATAATCGTCGTATAGATTATTACGGTCTACGGCGGCGAGCGCATTCGCCTCATCCTGTCTGTCAAACTGATTGTATTGGCAGTTGTTCGCTGCAACCCTATTATACCCCACCTACGGAGATTCGTCAACCCGTATTCACCAACCTATCCTCCAAAAGTAGGAAAAAACGCACAAAAAAGTAAAAAATATCGTATAAATATAAAATTTACGCGCATAACTGCATACTTATAATGCCCGCGCACTTCAAAATCACTATGCCAAACTACTATGCCAAACTATTTATGGATACAATATTTGTATGTGAGAAAAACCGCACGAGCGTAGGCTTTCACTTGTGTTTTTCGGTTTTTTCGCAACGAAAAACGGCGGTTTTACCCGCCGCCTTCGATGTGATTTTCGCTATTTTACGCTCGACAAAAACGCTTTCGTGCGTTCCTCTTTGGGGTGGTTGAATATCTCGTCCGGTGTACCTTCTTCGAGGATCACGCCCGCGTCCATAAACACCACTTTGTTGGCCACTTCTTTGGCAAACCCCATCTCGTGCGTCACCACGATCATGGTCAATCCCGATTCGGCGAGGGTACGCATGACGGACAGCACTTCGCCCACCATTTCGGGGTCCAGGGCCGAGGTCGGCTCGTCGAAGAGAATGACGTCGGGTTCCATCGCCAACGCCCGTGCGATGGCGACGCGTTGTTTTTGTCCGCCCGACAGTTGGCGGGGTTTTGCTTTGATGAAACTGTCCATACCCACGATGGACAGATACTTCATCGCCCGCGCCTTGGCCTCTTCTTTCGAGAGGTGCAAGACGGTTTTCAAGCCCAGGGTGCAGTTACCCAGCACCGAATGGTTGTTGAACAGGTTGAAACTTTGGAACACCATTCCCACTTTCTCGCGGTACTTGTCGGGGTTTTTGGTGTGGACTATATCCGTACCGTGGTACAGCACGCGGCCGGTGGTGGGGGTTTCAAACAGGTTGATACACCGCAAGAGCGTGCTCTTGCCGCTGCCCGAACTGCCGATGATACAGGTCACGTCCCCTTTCTTCACCGAGAAGTCGATATCGCGCAGAACGACGTGCGTGCCGAAAGTCTTGCCAAGGTGCTCTATACGGATGATCTCGTTCTCGTCCGCGGGCGTTTCGACGTCGATGGGGGCGGCTTCCGTTTGGACGATTGCTTCTTCCGCGTTTTCCAATGCGGCGTTCATTTCTTCACTCATATCGTTCACCTCCTGTTCCTATGGCGCATTTCGTTTTTCGCGCGTTGTTCGAGGGTGATGCTTTCCTCCATGGCGAACCCTTCGGCGGACATATTGCCCGAGCCTTGCACTTGGTAATCCTTTTTGCCGTCCATCTTCTTCTCGATGAAGCGCAAGAGTAGGGTGATGGAGTAGGTCAGCACGAAGTAAATACCCGCGACCAAGAGGTAGGTTTCGAAGGTCAGATAGTTACTGCGCACGATATCCTTGGCTTGGAAAAACAACTCCATAAAGCCGATGACGTTCAATACGGACGTATCCTTGATATTGATGACGAACTCGTTGCTTACCGAAGGTAAGATGTTGCGCAACGCCTGCGGAATGACCACGTAAATCATGGTCTTGGTATGGCTCATACCGATGGCGTGCGCGCCCTCGAATTGCCCGTTGTCGATACTGATAATGCCGCCGCGGACGATCTCTGCCATATAAGCGCCCGTGTTGATACTCACGATGACCAGCGCCGAGAACGTCACGTCCAACGTGCGCCCGTTGTTCAGCAAAGCAAATCCCCAAAAGATGACCATGGCTTGCACCATCATAGGCGTACAGCGGAAGACTTCCACGTAGGCGGACAAGATGACGTCGGCTATCTTTTTGAGGACTTTCAGGAAGCGATTGCGGGGGGTGGGGATGGTGCGGAATACGCCTATCATTAGACCGATGAGTAGGCCGATGATAGTGCCGATGAGGGCCACCAGCATCGTGTACCCCACGCCCAGCAATATACTGTGGTAGTAGTTTTCGAGAATACTACCGATTCGTTGAAAAAACATACTTGTACCTTATTCTGCGTTCTTTTGTTCGCGTTCGAATAATATATTATTCGACCACGTTCGTACCCGTCGAGTAATTGGTCGCTTGTACCATCATTTGTAGGCGGGTTTCTTGGTTGATGGCGGCCAAGGCGGCGTTCACTTTGGCGGTCAGGGCGCTGCCTTTCTTCAAACCTACGGCGATGGCCGTATCCTCGGCGGAAGCCGCGAAGCCCGTGCCGTTGTTGGTCAGGTGGATATAGGTGAAGTCGCTGTTGGAGGCGCAGTTCTCCACGGCACCCGGCTCTTCGGCGACGTAACCATCGATGACTCTGGTGTTAAGGGCGTTGATCATGGCGGGGAAGTCTTCCATACCTTGTTGATAGGGATTGACGATGCCTTTGGCGGGGCCTTGCGCGTTCAAAGCGTCCAAGTGGAAGGTGCCCGATTGCGCGGTAATCTTGGCGCCCGAGAGGTCGGCGAGGGATTGCGCGTCCTTGTATGCGCCGTCTTTGCGGACCACCACGACCAATTGGCTGTCGTAGTAGGCGTCCGAGAAGTCGATGCTCTCTTTACGCTCGGCGGTGGGGCTCATACCCGCGATGATCATATCGATGGTACCGGCCATGACGGCGGGGATAAGGGGATCCCATTCCATCTTGACGACGACCAATTCACGGCCCAGACTTTCGGCGATCTTTTTGGCGATCATCACGTCGTAGCCGTTGGCGTAGCCCGTCGCGCGCTTATAGTTGGTATTGTAGATAGGCACCGCGCCGTTGGAGTCGTCCGATTGGGTGAAGTTGAAGGGGGCGTACGCGCATTCCAAACCCACGTACAGTTTCTCCTTCTCGCCCGACGGCTTGTCGTTACAACCCGTAAAGGCGACGGCTAATGTGGCTATCATAGCCACGACGATGACCAGACTGATGATTTTGACGGATTTTCTCATGTTTGTACTCCTTTGAGAAATAGATTTAACCGGTTTTGAGTTTTCCATAGCCCGTTACGAAAAAAATCCCGCAACAAGCGAAAGCCATATTGCGGTCAACAATATTTGATAGCTCTCCACTTGCGTGACAGTCCGACGCATATTCTACGCCGTCCCAGCAGAACCGCCCGACAGACCGAAGGGTTTTGCTTCGGTGACCTTTCCTTTACCGCCGAGTGTTGTCTGTGCCGCTCGGTTTATCATAAAGGTCACGACCTCTATCCAATTATGTATTCATTGTAGCAAACCCCTTTCGACCAAGTCAATCGAAAATAAGGGGCAATTTACATTTTTTTATTTTTGTTGCGTTTTGCCTTGGCGGTGGCGTTTGGGGCGCGCCCGCCGATACCGCGCATACCGCTATGCGGTATGGCCGGTCTTGTCGCATGTGTTTTTCGCGTTTTTTCTCGGCGTGCGTCTTCTCAGCAGCCTTTCGGCACGACGAAACGGATACCTTTTTCTATGTTTTTGACGGTGATTTCCGTTTGGTAGATCACTTCGCCGTCCAGGCTTACGCCGAAGCCCTCGGGCACGGATATTTGCACTTCCTTCGCGCGTATATGGCGCACAAATTTTTTGAAACGCGGGCTGTCGAGGTATTCGCCCGACTGATATTCGCCCATACGGGACAAAAAGCCGATACGCGAGATGGGGCTGATGCCCGCCACTTCCAATAGACCGTCCTTGTTGTCGCTATAGGGGGCGCACTTGTAGCCGCCGCCCACGTATTTGCCGTTGCAGATGGTGCAGATGAGGTAGTCCCCGTCGATAAAGGTGTTGCCGTCGCACACGACTTTGGCTTGGTTGCGCATACCGTGCACGAGGGTGTACAGCACGGCCGACATATACGGATTCTTCTTTGTATGGCGATACTCCGAGATTTTCGCGGCCACGTAACTGTCGAAGCCGAAGTGGCAGGCGTTCAGGGCGTAGCGGTCGCCCACTTGCATAATATCCACTTCTTCCACGGTGCCGTTCATCAAGTTGTCGAGGTCGAGGAAGGCTTCCTTTGCGCCGTAGTATTTCAGGTAGTCGTTGCCGCTGCCGCAGGGGTACACCGAGATGGCCGCGTTCTTGTGCCCGACCGCGCCCGACGCCACTTCGTTCAGGGTGCCGTCGCCGCCGCACGCGTAGAAACGGATCTCCTCGTCGGGGTGCGCGTTGCAGTAGTCGTTCACGTATTTGGTAGCGTCTTGAGGCTCGGTAGTCATATAGTAATCCACGTTATAGACGCCCTTGCGTTCGAGTATGGCTTTCACGAGAGGTTGTTTGTCGCTGCCCTTGCCCGAGGTGGGGTTGATAACGAAAATGTGATGTATTTGCATAATATATCCTCCGCCAACAGTATAGCAATCTCTCATTTTCGTGTCAACCGATTTGCACCCACACTATTTCTCCCGTACCTCGGCACGGATTTCTCGCGCTTTGTTGACATTCGCCCTTGCCCCGTCTATAATAGTAATATGCCGCTTCGGCGGTAGTGATTTTTTTGCTATGGGAGCAGATATGAAAGGATGGGGTTTAACGGATACGGAAGCGGCCGCTTCGCGTGAGCAATACGGCACCAATCGCCTCAGCGAGACCAAAGGCGAGGGCTTCTTGCGCAAGTGGTTCGGCAATTTCCGCGATCCGATGATTCGCATTTTGATGGTGGCGTTGGTCGTCAATATAGGCCTTACCGTATACGAGCAGGTTGCCAAAGGCAAGGCAGAGTGGTTCGAGCCGATCGGCATCGCGGCGGCCGTTCTCATCGCCACCTTGGTATCCACTTTTTCCGAGTACAAGAACGAAAACGCCTTCCGCAAGTTGCAGGAAGAGGCTTCGCGCATCCTTTGCCGCGTATGGCGCAACGGCGTCATCGTGGAGTTGAGCGTGGACGACTTGGTCGTGGGCGACTGCGTTATGTTGCAGGCGGGCGACAAGGTTCCCGCCGACGGTCGTATGGTAGACGGTCGCATCGCCGTGGACCAATCCGTCCTCAACGGCGAAAGCCGCGAGTGCGACAAGACGGCGGTCACCCCGCCCGAGGACTATACGCCCGACCTACTGGACGGATTCAGCGTCTATCGCGGCTCGGTCGTGAGCGAAGGCGCGGGCATTATGGAAGTCACGGTCGTGGGCGACCGCAGCGTGTACGGCGCCATTGCCCGGGAGTTGCAGGAGAATACCGACCGTCCTTCCCCCCTCAAGGTCAAGTTGGCCAAGTTGGCCAAGGGCATCAGCCGTTTCGGCTACGTGGGCGGCGTGCTCATCGCCTTGCTGTTTTTGTTCCTCAAGTTTTTCGTGGCGCAGGGCTTTGACGGCACGCTCATTCGCGAATATTTCTCCCAATGGGACGTGGTCTTGTCCGACGTCATCGAGTCGGTGATGCTCGCGGTGGTGGTCATCGTCATGGCCGTACCCGAGGGGTTGCCTTTGATGATCGCTTTGGTCAGCGGTCTCAATATGCGCAAAATGCTCCGCGACAACGTCTTGGTGCGCAAGATTATGAGCATCGAGACGGCGGGTAGTCTCAACATTCTGTTCACCGACAAGACGGGCACCGTCACCAAAGGGCTTTTGTCCGTCGTTTCCTTTGTGGACGGCGCGGGCAACGCGTACGCGGCGGACGCTCTTCCCGCCTCTTTCCGCGACCGACTTGCCGTGTCGTTCAAGACGTGCAGCGAGTCCGTCCTCACGGGTGAGGGCGACGCCCGCAAGGCCGTGGGCGGCAACGCCACCGATCGCGCGTTGCTCACCTTCGCCAAGGACTTCTCCGTCGATGACGTCACGGTCGCTTGCCGTCTTCCTTTCGACAGCGCCAAGAAGTATTCCGCGGCCACGGCGGACGGCGTCACCTACGTCCGCGGCGCGGGAGAGCGCGTTTTGGCGATGTGCACGAAATACGTAGACGTAGAGGGCAATTTGCTACCATTGGACGCCGATGCGGTGCTTTCCATCATGGACGAGATGAGTTGTCGCGCCATGCGTTTGCTGGGCGCGGCCTACGCCTTGGGCGCCATTTCCGAGGAGGGCGAGTTGCCCGACGCCGAGTACGTTTGGATAGGCATGGCGGCCATTCGCGACGACTTGCGCGAGGATGCGCGTGAGGCCATCGCCACCGTGCAGGGCGCGGGCGTACAAGTGGTCATGATCACGGGCGACCGCAAGGAGACGGCCACCGCCATAGCCCGCGAGGCGGGCATTCTTAGGGGCGAGGACGACTTGGTGCTCACCAGCGACGAGTTGGCGGCCTATACCGACGATGGACTCAAAGAGATATTGCCGCGCTTGCGCGTGGTCGCGCGCGCCTTGCCTTCGGACAAGAGCCGTTTGGTCACCGCCGCCAAGGAACTCGATCTCGTGGTGGGCATGACGGGCGACGGCGTCAACGACAGCCCCGCGCTCAAAAAGGCGGACGTGGGCTTTGCGATGGGCGGCGGCACCGAGGTAGCCAAAGAGGCGGGCGATATCGTCATTCTGGACGACAAGTTTTCCACCCTCGGCAAGGCCATTCTCTACGGTCGCACCATTTTCAACAACATTCGCAAGTTCATCGTCTACCAACTCACCATCAACGTCGCGGCCGTGGCCATCAATATCCTCGCGCCCATCTTCGGCATCGTCAATCCCCTCACCATCATGCAGATATTGTGGCTCAATCTGGTCATCGACACCTTGGCGGCCTTGGCCTTCGGCGGCGAGCCGCCGTTGGACAGGTATATGCTCGAGCGCCCCAAGTCCCGCGCCGAGGCCTTGGTCAGCCGCAATATGTGGTCGGCGGTCTTCACGAGTGCCGCCGTGATGGTCGGCCTGAGCCTCGTCCTATTGTTGACGGGGGGCGTCAAATCCTTCTTTGGCGCGGATAGGGGGTATACGTCCGACGATATTTTGCGCACGGCGTTCTTCACCTTCTTCATCTTCGCCGCCGTATTCAACGGCTTCAACGTGCGCGCCGAGGGGCTCAACCTATTCGAGAATATCACCCGCAACCGCGGCTTCCTTCTCTGTATGAGCGGCATCGCGGTCATTCAACTGCTTCTTACCTATTTCGGCAACAAAGTCTTCGCCTGCTACGGTCTTTCCGTCACCCAACTCTTGGTCGTATTGGCCTTCGCCTTCGTCATCATTCCCGTGGACTTGGTGCGCAAACTCATCGTCCGCGCCCTCGCCCGCCGCAAAGCGCGGACGGCCTGATACGCCGCGATTCCTCTATTGGCCAAAAGGTCTTGCCATCGAGGGGAACCGTTGACTGCAATCCGCCGTAAAACGTTCCGTTCCTACGCCCCGACTTTTACGTTATCGTATTCGCGGTGATTCGTCAGCCACGGGAGATTTCCGAATCAAGCGCAACACCTTGCGAAAAATAACGCCCCGAGATTTTTCTCGGGGCGCACTTGTTGTGGCGGAAAAGTTATCCTATTCGGGTTCCTCGATGTTCTGTATAATCGGTACGACTTGCGCTGTTGCGTTACACTTCATACAATGATTGATATGGGTATGATTATTGTAGTACCAAGTATGAGCCTCGGTGTATAGCGTGTAGGAACATTTTGCGCATCTACTTCTATGCCCTTGATATATTCCGAGATTGATATAGATTAATTGATGCGATTCGTTGTCGGAGTATCCGCATATCGAGCAAGTCCGCGAGTGCTCGCTACTTCCTTGCGAAACGTAGGCGTAGGTATGCGCCACCGTTTCCGTATAGCCGCATTCGGTACATGTATGGTAGTGTCCCGTGCCGTTGTTGTATTGCCACGCCCCGTAGGTATGCGGTTCTTTGACGGTATGCGTTCCCCCGCACGCGGTGCAATTCACGTAGGTGGCGTAGTGCCGTTCCGCATTATATAACGCGGTGCTTTTTTGTTGCGCGTGCAATTCCAGTGCGGCGCCCGCATTCAGCATGCCACCTTTTTTGCAATATCCGTGTAAAAAGGAGCAGTCGGTAACATTTTCCAAAATGTGTGCTTTTACTTGACTCGCCGTAATATTGGGTATATAGGAGTATAGCAGTGCCGCTACGCCCGCCACCATCGGTGCGGCAAAAGAGGTGCCCGATACGATTTCATAGCCGGTAATAGCAGTACTGTAAATGTTGATACCCGGAGCAAACAAATCTACTGTTTCATCTCCATAATTGGAAGAACTATGCGGGTAAGGAAGTCCGATTGCAAAATCACAATTCCCAACTACGATTAGGTTGCTCAAATATTCTGCTGAACTTGTTTTATTGTATATTTGCGGATATAAAACGCTATTATCCAAGTCACTTCCGTCATTGCCTGCAGCGCAAATGAGTAGGCCGTCATAATTGCTAAGAATAGTATGAAGTGCAAAATTTTCCAAAGAGGAAGCTAAGCTCATATTCAATATGTGTATACCGTTCTCTTTTGCGTATGAAACAGCATCGGTTATATTGTTTATATGATCAACTTTCAATGAAACCAAACGCACGTTAGGAGCCACACCTTTTGTTTCTCCTGTCCCCTCTGCTGCTATGATGCCGGCTACTTTCGTGCCGTGTCCTGTGGCATCTTCGGGTTCTGGGATTGGAATGAATTCGCCGTTGGCGACCGTGAAATCCCTATGCATAGCCGTATCATCAAGGTTGTTGTCAAGGTTAGAATGATTATGGTCTATACCCGAGTCCAGCACGCCCACCAACACGTCTTCACTCCCTTCTGTCAACGCCCAAGCGGCTGCGACGTTGATATAGGAAGCCCAATCGGTGGGCGTAATAGAGTTCCCACCTTCGCTATCGAAAGTAAGCCTCTCATCGGGGCACGCTTCTTCTATGTCGGGGCGTCTTTCCAAAATAAGGCAAATTCGTACCGTGTCTTCAAGAGAGGAAGATGTGAAAATCAATCCAATCTGTTGTTGATAGGTTTCCGGATTTATCCAAGGATACTCTTTTTCGGTTGGTACACCTTTCAACTTCGCTTCAACGTAGTCCATTACAGTTTGATAGCCGTGGACGAGGGAGCATTCGCCAACCTCTTTGAAATCTTCCGTCGTATATTTCTTAAATTTCCTCGTGGCTTCCATCGTTAACGTTATGATTAGAGAGCCCGTACCCAATTTTTCGACTCTTCCGCCGAATCTTGCCGCGTATCGTTCAATCGCGGCTTGTATCTCCTCGTCCGTCGGCTCGTATGGCTCTTGTGTTTGCGTGTTGTCGTCCTGCGGTGCGTTCCTATCCCCGCACCCCATGGCCACCGCCATCACGAGGCACGCAAGGATAGCGACAATCAATAACAACGTAAACTTTTTCATAATTTATCCTCCTTATTTATTCTCGCCGAAAGCATTTTGCCTTCCTACAATAAATAATGCTTTAGGCTCCCGTTTTGTCCCATATATTCTTAGGCTGTTGTTTCAACGGACATTTTTCCCTCGTCTATCCCCGTATCTACCACGCCGACCTTGATAATCGTATCGCTCTCACAAAGTGCAATTGCTTCGGATAGCTGAATCATAGGATGCCACCAGTTCTCCAAAGAAACGCTGGTTTCGCCGATTATTTTTGTCTGCCACACTATTTCTGCTTTTTCTACGTCGTCACGGTGCTCTAAAATGATTATCGCCCTTATCACGTTCTCCTTGTCGTTTTCGGGAAGTTTGATCTCCCATTTTGTTTGATAGGTATCCAAGTCGATATGATAATCCGTTGATGTTTGAGACAATCCGTAATATGCGTTTTTTGCACTTTCGAATTGTGCGGTTATTCCTAAATACACGTCCGTCGCATTTACTTCTGAGAAATCGTCTGTCGTGTAATATTTGAATGCTCTTGTGGCTTCCTTTGTAAGTGTAACGCTCAAACGATTATCCCAAAAATCCCAGTCTTGCTTGCCATTAATCTCTTGCATCCAACGCGCTTGTATCTCCTCGTCCGTCGGCTCGTATGGCTCTTGTGTTTGCGTGTTGTCGTCCTGCGGTGTGTTCCTGTCCCCGCACCCCACGGCCATCGCCATCACGAGGCACGCAAGGATAGCGACAATCAATAACAACGTGAACTTTTTCATAATTTATCCTCCTTATTTATTCTCGCCGAAGGCATTTTGCCTTCCTACAATAAATAATGCTTCAGCCCCTTGCACTGTCCCACCATTCCGTTAAAAACCTTAAAAAAAATAGGGGATGCCGTTTTTGTATAATTTCGGAAGGATTTTGTTTCTTTGTTTGAAAGCACGACTAAAACCCGATCTTCAGCAAATTCAAGATTCTCCATCACTACTCCTATCTCTGATTCTGCAGATAAGCTTCCCAATGATAACGGAATACTCATTGCGAAACCCATACTAAGATGGTTACATTTTACTACACGGCTATCCATATATAAATATCCTCGATGCTATTCTTTGTTGACGATATTTATCTTGACGTCGCGATTTTCCATAGATTCCTTTTCAATCTCGATTACAAACAACTCCGTTGTTAGCACTTCCGCATATTGTTCCGTTGCGCCATCAGATGGGCTTTTAAACGATACGACCAAATTCGCATCGACCGTCTCGATTCGGCTTAGCGACAGTATCTCATAGTGCGGCAAAGATAATATAGCGAAAAGGATTGCCTTGTTTTCAAAGAACCCTACCGTATAGTTGCGCATAGTTTTACTTAGTTCGCTGTCATAATTACCATTATCCTCTCCGTAAAAAGGATTGCCAAGTGCTTCGTCTGTTTCATGCAAACCCCGAATGGAGTCGATAACGATAATTCTGCTACTGCTATCGCCAAGGAATGGATAATAACCAACGTATGTTGTTTCGTATGCCGAGCGATACGACAAAAAGGATAAATTGTCGCCCCCGTTTTGCGTTTGTGCGTCGGTCGGATTATTCTCCTGCGGCGTATTCCTATCCCCGCACCCCACGGCCGCCGCCATTACGAGGCACGCAAGGATAGCGACCATCAATAACAACGTAAACTTTTTCATAATTTATCCTCCTTTTTTATTCTCGCCGAAGGCATTTTGCCTTCCTATTAAAAATAATGCTTTAGGCTCCCGTTTTGTCCCATATATTCTTAGGCTGTTGTTTCAACGGACATTTTTCCCTCGTCAATTCCCGTATCCATCACGCCCACCAATACGTCTTCACTCCCTTGAGTCAACGCCCAAGCCTCCTCGATGTTGATTTGCTGAAGCCAAGTGGCTACCGGCGCCGGATTTGCCCCTCCGTTATTCATATTCCAAGGAATTGTGTATTCTGGTCGCGCTTTTTCTATATCGGGATTCCGCTCTAATAGGATACAAGCGCGCACTATTTCTTTTAGGTCGTGTAACTCCGTTTCGACATAAAACCGACGTTGATACGTTTCCGGGTTGATGTGACTATACTCTTTTTCGGTGGGCAATCCTTGAAGTTTTGCTTTGACATATTTTGCAATATTTTCTTCGCTCCATTTTATAGTATACGCGCCTATCCCTTTGAAATCTTCCGATGTATAATCTTTGAATTCGCGTGTGGCCGCCAATGTGAGCGTAACAATTATATACGGGGACGACGCTATTGCGCTTCCTTCCTCTAATTCTGAAGTATACTTCTCTATCGCGGCCTGTATTTCCTCTTCCGTCGGCTCGTAAGGCTCTTGCGTTTGCGTGTTGTCGTCCTGCGGCGTATTTCTATCCCCGCACCCCACGGCCACCGTCATTACGAGGCACGCAAGGATAGCGACCATCAATAACAACGTAAACTTTTTCATAATTCCTTTCTCCCTTTTTATTCTCGCCGAAAGCATTTTGCCTTCCTATTAAAAATAATGCTTTAGGCTCCCGTTCTGTCCCATATATTCTTAGGCTGTTGTTTCAACGGACATTTTTCCCTCGTCTATCCCCGTATCCAACACGCCCACCAACACGTCTTCACTCCCTTCTGTCAACGCCCAAGCGCTTTCGATATTGATTCGTTTAAGTCAATGTTCCGATGTTACGGATGCAATGTCAAAAAACATTATCTTCTACTTCAAAAACTTTATCCGGCCGCGCCTTTTCTATGTCGTTTCTTCTTTCTAGCAGGATGCAGGCACGGATGATACGGTTCAAATTTGGTTTTTCGATTTTTATTATCAAAGTGTGTTGGTATGTGCCAACATCTATGTTGTACTCTCGTTCTGTAGGTAATCCCTTGGATTTATCTACGACATATTGTTGTAGTTCTTTCAAAGTATTTTGCACCGTGCATTCGCCGAGTTCCTTGAAATCATTTGCGGCGTAGTCCTTTAGTCCCAGCGTAGCCTCTCTTGTCAGTGTTGCAAAAATCACGCCGCTCTTGTCATCCCATCTGGTGCCGTCACTCAGTTCTACGCCATACCTCTCTATCGCGGCCTGTATTTCCTCTTCCGTCGGCTCGTATGGCTCTTGTGTTTGCGTGTTGTCGTCCTGCGGCGTATTTCTATCCCCGCACCCCACGGCCATCGCCATCACGAGGCACGCAAGGATAGCGACCATCAATAACAACGTAAACTTTTTCATAATTTATCCTCCTTATTTATTCTCGCCGAAAGCATTTTGCCTTCCTACAATAAATAATGCTTCAGCCCCTTGCACTGTCCCACCATTCCGTTAAAATCCATAAAAATAATAGGGGATGCCGTCTTGGTTTTCTCCAATACGCTACTATACACTATAATATGATTCGGCTGTAAAGTCAATAGCCGTTTCGGACGGCGGAAGATATCGCTCGCGCCTCGTTTTCATTCGGTAAAACGCGACGAGTATACGACAAATGGATAGCATAACATTAAATAAAGTAAAAAAATGAAATTTCTCGTGCAAAATGCGGTTTATTATGGTATAATAGAAGCAAGCGTGCAAGCACGAGCGAAGCGAAGTATTTGCATAACGCTTGCGCCGCCTTGCAACCGAACGCAGGGAGCGTAGCGACCAATCTATACATAGTATAGATACCATTCGTAAGAATGGGCGTTCAAATGGTTGTATAATGGTTGTAGAACTGTAAAATGCCCCCTTATGGGGCATAGGGAGCGTATGGAAGACCGAAACAAAACGACCTATTCGACCGAATTGCCCGAGATGGGGGTGGCGGATGTCGCCGTCACCTACAGGCAACTCGCCGAAGAGGAGTGGGACAAAGAAGAATATACCGACGAGGACGTCGCGGCCGACGATGAGGACGACGAAGGCGAGGAGGGCGGCTTTATCCGCTACAATCGCGCGTTCATCGCCAAGATGAGCCTTGCCGCCGACAATCTCAAAGCCTACTACAACGTGTTGAAAAACGCGCTTCTTTCCTACAAGGGCGTCAAGAGCCGTTTGTCCTGGTGTTTCGACAGTTTCAACTGCGGGCGCCACCAACTTGTCAAGATCAACGTTCGCGGCAACGGTCTCATCGTCTATTTGGCGTTGGACAGCGCCGCCTACCTCGGCACCAAGTACCGCTTCCGCGACGTCGGGCACAAAAAGAAATTCGCCGACGTGCCTATGCAGATCAAGGTCAAGTCCAAGCGCGGCTTGCGCTACGCCTTGGAATTGTCCGCCGACGTCATGCGCCGCTTCGACATAGGGGAGGGCAAGCCGCAGGCCGTGGCCTACGCCCCCGAGCGCGAGTCGGTGGAGACGCTTATGCGCCGCAATTTGGTGCGCGTGGTCGGACAATCCGCCATAGAGGAAGCGGCGGCCGACCTAACGCCCGATACCGCACCCCTTGCGGATGCGAGCCCGTCCCCCGATACGGCGCAAAAACCCGTGGACGTACCCCCCGTTTTGGTGGACGCGGCCAAGGCCGAAGCGGCCATGACCGACGCCGAAGCCCGCGGTGCCATCGAGGTGGTGCGCGCCCTTCGGCGCAAGGGCAAACGCAAGGCGGTGGTCAACGTGGACGTCCTTTGCCGCAACTTCGTAGCGGGCGAACTCGTCAACGTGGACTCGCTCGTTCGCCGTCGGCTCGTGTCGCCCCAATGCGGCTATCTCAAAATATGCGCACGCGGGGCGCTGGACAAACCGTTGACGGTGGAGGCCGATGATTTCAGCCTCGTGGCCGCCAAGATGATCGTATTGACGGGCGGCAAAGCCGTTCGGGTAAAAGGAGATTAGTATGCGACTTTCTTTTACAAAAACCCTCACCATTATGTTTTGCGCCGCACTTTGTTTCGCGGTCGCAGCCGTATGTTTTACCTTATCCCCGCCGAGGTCGGCGCTTGCCGAGACGGACTTTGACATACCGCTCACGGGCGTCGGCAATCAGTCCAAGCAGTACGGCGACCTCTTCAATTCGGTAGACGCCGCTACGGGCAGGATATACGGCGCCATTCAAAACGACGTTTTCAAGGCGGGCTCGGGCAGCGAGTATTACGTTTTGGCCAAGGACATTATGGTATGTTCGTCCGCCATGCGCCCCTCCGCCACCTACGAGCCTTCGCTCAAGCAACTCACCGACGTCAACGGCTACGTGCAGGTGGACGTCTTGCCCGACTACGATCCCGAGGACAACTCCACGGGCAAGTACTATCTTACCTACGACGGCGCCGAGGGCTACACCTTCTTTTCCAAGTTGCAGGTCTACGTCAGCGCCAACGAGATGCCGCACGTCGTCGGCTCCAAGTCCTACAAAGTCGCCTACTACGGCATTGGCGATCTGCTATATTGTCAGGTCACGCCCCGCTGTCTTACGGTAGCCTACGACGCCGCTTCTTCGCATACGGGCGGCGGCATGGCGGGTGACGCGCTCACGACCGAGGAAGTGGGCGGCGTGCTGTACGTCGATCACACCTACGGCGCCTTGCCCGACACCATCGCGTTTTCCACCCAAGGCGAGGTGGGCGTGATGGAAGCGTTCGGCGACCGCCTCACCACTTCCACTACGTTCGAGGGCAACGACCGCACCGCGCACGTCGGCTTGTACGAGATCGAGTCTTTGGACCTCAAGGTCAAGCGCGACGACAAGGACGTCAGCGGCAACTATCGCTTCGCGTCTGCCCGCGAGGGCGCGGACGGCGCGCTCTACACGGGTTACGGCGTGCGGGTTTTGCCCCGCGCGGTCGAGATAGGCGAATTTATGCACGAGGGCACGTTCGGCACCACGCGCGATACGTACGCAGACTTGTACGACGGCAGCGCCCTTTCGTCGGGCACGTTCACGTCGCAGGGCTTCTCGCGCACCTACCAATCCGCGCAGACGGGCGTCAACGGCCAAACCCTCACCGTCTACTACGACGTGGATTTGTCCCAACCCGATTTGTGGGACGTGGACGACCAAGATGATCCCCGCGAGGGCGTGGTGGCCATTACCGCCCCCGGCGACAGTTGGGCCGTCGTCATCGTCGGCTGGTCCGCCGCCAATACCGATCCCGACGCCGCCTACGACGTGCGGGCTTCCGACTACGTCGTGCGTGCGGCCTCAGGCGCTTCGCTCACGCTCACCGTCGGCAAACGCGCCATCGTGCTGTACGAGGCCAAAGAGGGCGTTCCCGCCCCCGACAACGGGGTCGACGTGGTCGCCAATCATATCGAAATCAGCAAGCCTTACGGCGACGTCTATACGGGCGCCAAGGAGAATCACGGTATCGTCATCGACGATATCCCCGTCACCCTGTCCTTCGAGGTCGAGTATGCGGGGCAGTCTTTGGCCGACTATCTCGCCGCCGAGGGGCTGGAAAGCATTCGCTTGCCCGCCGGCGAGTATCGCATCATCAATCCCGAGGTCACGGACAAGCACTACGTGGTCACGATAGACGAGAGCGCCAAGAAGTGGAAGGTCACCAAAAAGGTGGTCGACAGCGCGCAATTAGTCGCGTGGGGGCTTGCCGATGGCGCCTATCTTGCCGAAAACAGGGCGGGCGCGTCGGCTTCTGCCAAGGCCATGTACGCTTTCCTTTCGGCCGCCGAGTTGCCCACCGACGGTATATGTCTGCACGAGTACGCCTACGACGGTACGCGCAAGAGCGTCAGTCTTTCGTATGCGTTTACGGACGCGGATATCGGCGGCGAGGTTGCGGCGGATCTCACGTTCGTCAACGCCGAGGACGCCGTTATGACGCCCGGCTACTATGCGCTCGCCTATACGCACGCCGACTACGCCATGCCCGCGGGCACCGTGTACGTGCGCGTGCTTCCCGTTGCGGTCACCGTCACCGCGCCCACGGACGCCGTTTATAACGGCGAACGCTACGGCGTCACCCTTCGCTACGACGGCGAGGAGAACAATCCCTTCGGGGGGTGGTCGGTCGCGTTGACCTATCGCGACGGACAGCGCACCACTACGCCCCTCAACGCGGGGACGTATACCGCCGCCGTTTCCGTCGTAGGGCCGGAAGCCCAAAGTGCCAATCCCTATTTGGTGTACAACGGCTCCAACGTGCGCTTCACCGTTTCGCCCAAAGCCATTACCGTTCGCCTCAAGAGCACGGCGCAACTCACCAAGACCTTCGGCGACGAGGTCGGCAAGCGCAAATTGACCTTCTCGGTGGACGACGACGCCTTGGTCGGTTCGGATAGTATCAGCCTTTTCACCGACGGCTTGGGTGCCGACGCCGCGCCGGGCGCCTATGCCGTTGAGGTCGTGTTCGACCACGGCGAGCGCACCAACTACGACGTGGAGTTGTTGGATGCCGGCGGTCGCCGCGATCCGCGCTTTACGGTCGAGAAGATAGCGGTGGACGACGTGCGCGACTATTTCAACGACTTCCTTCAAACGATGCAAGTCGTCACGACCACCGACGCCATTACGCTTAGCGAGATACGCTATTACGGCGTGGCGATAGACGGCGTCGCCTACCAATACGGCACGGCCAACGGCGGCTGGACGAATACGCCCGCCGAAATGACCGCGCTCGAGGACGGCGCCAAGTACCGCGTGCGCATCGTCATACGGGCAGACGGCACTTTTATCGCCACCGATACCGACGTCTATACCGAAGTGCGCGAGATTATCACCGACATCGCCGTACCCACCCTCCGTCAGGACTATTCCCTCACGTCGGGGCGTAGCGTATGCGTGGATGTCACCAACTTCGACCGCACCAAGACCTACGCGTGCGTTATGTACGACGCCGACCAATCGACCGTGCCCGTCAACGTGTCCGAAAAGGCCGTGGGCGCGCCCGACGCCAAAGGCTCTTTCACCATCGCCCGCGCGTACAATTTCAAAGAAGACGCGGCGGAGCCCACGCTGGACCAACTCGCTTCGCTTGACGTCGGTCACGCCTACAAAGTCGTCGTCGTGGTGTCCACCGCCGACGCTTCGGTGATGAGCGCGCCCCTTTCCGTGCGCACGCGTTCCCAAGCGCCCTCTATCGCGCCCTCGTCCATGACCGTCACCGACAAGTCGATTTCGGTGC
The DNA here is from genome assembly GCA_017394805.1 of Clostridia bacterium. Lineage (NCBI taxonomy): Bacteria > Bacillati > Bacillota > Clostridia > Clostridia bacterium. Next base: position 47,048 of record JAFPXC010000014.1, read on the forward strand.
CCGAGGGCTATTATATCTACGTCGCCGAGACCGAGAATACGGGTGCCTTGCCCGTGTCTTCCATCGTAGAGACCACGATGCAAAAAGAGGGCTTGACCTATCAAATGCTCGCCGAGGCGGGTGCCGAACTCACCGAGGAGTATCTTGCCGCCGTCACCGAGGATTTGCGCCCCAACACCACCTACGTCATCGCGATTTGGAGTATGGAAGAGGGCGGCGACATGGCTTCGGACGTGCAATGCTTCACCTTCCGCACCCTCATCGACAAGAGCAATCGGTTCAGCTATTCGGGCGCTATGCTCGCGTTCTCCCGCTACCTGTTGGTGGGGTTGTTGGGCTTGGTTTTGATTTTATTCATCATATGTACTATCCGCTATGCGGTGTTGAAAAAGAAACTTTCGGGAGGTAACCGCTAATGGGAGATCTCAATTTTAACAACCTGTTTATAGGCATCAGCGTCGAGCAAATCATCGTCTTGTTGGTGTTGGTCGTCGTCAGCATTCTGTTCGGCTTGATGGCGGGCGCCAGCATCTTCTATCCGTTGGGCTATCGCCGCTGCAAAAAGGACGGCAAGGGCGGCATATTTGCCCCCGTCGTGCGGCAGGAACCCGCGCCCGCGCCCGTCGTCAAACAGCAAGAGGTACCCGATACGTTCGACGCGGACGAGTCCTACGCCTATTCGGACGACGACTTGTTCAACTTCGTTGACGAAGAGCCGCAGGAGGAAGAACCCGTCGCTCCCGTCGCTACCGAGGAAGCCGCTCCCGCTTCCGCCGAGCCCGTCGCCGAGGCGCAACCCGCGCCCGCCGAGGAGCCCGTGCACGTCATCGTGGACGAGACCGCCGTCGTTCCCGCTTTGATGGACGTCGCCCCCGGTACGGGCGAGCAAATCGTCGTGGTTGGCGAGCCTTTGCGCGACGACGCCTTCGTGCGTATGGAAGAAACGCGCAAGCAGTTGGTGCCCTTGGTCAGCCGTTCGGTGCTGTTGGGCTACTGCGCGCGCATGACGCCGTTGGCCACCGCGTTGCCCATCATCGTGGTACCGCAGGACGCCGAGCACCCCTACGACCGCATTATGGTCAAGGACTACACCTTCGCGGTGGTGTTCGAGGAGAGCAAGGTCTTGCGCTTGGTTTTGCGTTTGCACCCCAATACGGTGGGTGCGTTGCGCCACGCGGCGGGCAATTCCGTCATTGCCGAGCCGTCGTACGGTTCCGATTGGTACGGTTGGGTAGTCACCGACATCGAGCATTGCGAAAAGGTCGTGGCCAAGGTTTTGGATATGAGTTACAAATACGTCGCGCACGCGTCCTATATGCGCGGCAAGGACAAAGATTTCGTCGAGAAGGGCGAGCGTTACGAGGATACCGTCACGGCCGTGGCGGACGCCTATCGTCCCGACGCGGATTTGGTCTACACGGCCTTGTCCGCGCAGATGAACGCCAAGTATCAACTCCACTATTTCGGCAAGCGCGAGGCCGTTCGCTACGCGCGCTCCATTCGCGGCGACCTTGCCGTCACCGTCGAGGACGTCAACAGCAGCACGGCCATTCTCAAGGCGGACGGCGTGATGTTCGCCGTGGTCTACGACAGTTACGGCGTAGTCAAATTGCTCTTCCGCGCGGACAAGGAGTATATGGAGTCTTTGCGGCAGGAACACCTCTACGTGGGTTGCTCCGAGGTGCCCAAGTCCAGCTACCGTCAATGGTACTACGCCATTTTGGACAAGAGTTTCACGGACGAGCAATGCGGGGCCATTCTCACCACCGCCTACCAACACGTCGCCGCCAAGAAATAGCGCGGATTTCTCCCAAGGCTACGCCTTGGATTTCACCTACCCATCAAAAAACGCCTTCGTCGTTCGTTTGACGAAGGCGTTTCTTTCGGCGTATATCCTACAATTTTTTTCGTTGTTCCATCGACAGCGCTTTCAGTCCGTTGTCCACGGCCAATTTGCGCAATATGGCCGCCACGGCCCGTTCGAAGGGTTGCCCCACGCGGAAGTCCGCCTCGAAGATGAAGTCCACGCGGTCGTGTTTCAGCAGGTCTTCCACCAGCCCGCGCTTGTCGGGTTGATGCAAAGCGATGCTGTGTCCGCCCGACAGTTTCACCAACTTCATACACGGCACGTCTGTCAGTCCGTCGCCGATATAGATCATATTGTTGAAGTACACGTGGCGGGTGTCCTCGGGGGTAGAGCGGTTGAGGTCGGTGTCGTTGCTGATATCCAATACGCCCTTGTTGATGCGGTAGACGAATTGCGTCTTGGCGGTGTAGTTGACGGCGGTCTTGGGCCACACGGCCTTGCCGTCCTTGTACAAAAATTCGCTGGCGAATATCTCCGTGAAGTGGTGCGCGATGGACGAGCCTTGCACGATTTCCCGCAGGCCCGAACTCAATATATAATGTTCCACGTGCACGCCCGCTTTTTCGCCCACTTCGTTGATATGCTCGAACCATTCCTCCACGCCCTTGTGGTACACGATATCCTTGCCGCATTGCATCAGCATATCGCGCGTAAGGGGCAGGCCTTTTTCCTCGGCTTTTTGTATCATGCAGTACATATAGGCGAGGATGCTGTCCATTTTTTCGCGCTGTGCCATCGAGTTGGCGCTCGCCCAAAACTCGTGCGGCTCGAGGCCCAAAGAGGGGATAAAGGTAAATTCCTGCATATCCCTCGTGGATAGCGTTTTGTCAAAGTCGTACAGCAAGGCAACGGTGGGTTTCATATTACCAATTCTTATAAGTGACGGTGCCGTCCCCCTTGGTGTAGAGGAAATACAGTATGACGGCGGCGATGATGATGTTGACGACGGTCAGGATGGGGATAAAGGTACGGAAGTAGAACTTGTACCATTTGTGGCGGTAGATGAGCATAGCCAGCAGTTCGCCTGCCGCGCCGAACAATATGGCGATGGCGAAGAGGGCTTTGTCGGGTACACGCGCCTCGTACTCGAAGGGCTCTTCCTTTTTGGGCTTCTTTTCTTTCTTGCCTTTCTTGCCCTTTGCGGTTTCCGTTTCTTCCTCCGCGGCGTCTTCGGCCTTTTTGCGCTTGCTCATCATGGCGTCGCTGCGGTTTTTCTGCGCCACCCAGCGCTTCTTATCCGTGCGGATGAGAAAGAAGCCGATGATGCACATCACGGCGAAGAAAGCGCACATGGCGTTGAAATATATGTTCGTTGCGCCAAGTAATACGTTCATCTTGACCTCCTCGGCTGGATAGCCTTTCTATTATTATAAAATGCCGCGACTATTTTGTCAATACGCTCTTTGCGCGCTTGAGACGGATAGTTGATGAAGAGACAATAATAATATTTCATCTTGCTTGTCCAAAGAATTGCCAACTGCGCCGAAATATGCTAAGATGGATATGACAAAAAAAAGACGGCTGGAAAGGAGAAAGATTATGAAAAAATCCAAGCAACAGAAGAAACAATTATGCAGAGTCACCTTCTACGCCCATCCCAGAGAGGCCGTGGAAGAGATGTATCTGTGCGGAGAGAACCACGCTTCGGGCTTGTGGGACGCTTCTTCCGCCACCAAAATGAAACCGACCGAGCAAGGCTTCCGCGCCATCAAGGTATTGCCCGTGGGCGAGCCGTTCGAGTTCAAGGTCTTGCGCACCAACGATTGGTCGGGCGTTGAGAAAGGCGTTTGGAACGAGGAGATCCCCAACCACGTCATCGTCGCCTACAAGGGCCTCGTGGTGGATATGGACATTCCTTCTTTCCGCAAGGACTGATTCTCTATGAACGCAGGCCGTTTCGTGCAAAAATTAGCCGACCTACGGGATACACGGGCCGTCGGCTGGGCGCAGCTCACCGACGCGTTTTCCGCGCTTTCGGATGAGGCCGTGGCCTACGCCCCCTCGGGCGTGGACTACCGCACCGTCACGGTGTCGCAGGTGCCCGTGGAACTGTTTGCCCCCCCACGTGGGCAGGGTTTTTTGTTATTTTTGCACGGCGGCAACTATCTCTTGCCCGTGGTGGACGCCTATCGCCGCGTGGCCGAGGCCCTTGCTTTGCGTTCGGGCAAGACCGTGGCGTTGGTGGATTACGCCATCGCCCCCTACGTCTATCCCGACGCCTTGGGCGAGGCCTACCTGGTGTGGGAGTGGCTCTACGGGCAGGACGACCGCATCTGCCTGTTGGGCGACGGTTCGGGCGCCAATATGGCGTTGCAGCTGGCACTTCTTCTTCGAGAGGACGCCGTGCGTATGCCCAAGGGCTTGGTGCTCTTGAGCCCCCAGACGGATATGACCTGTTCGGGGCGTTCCTATTACGACAATTACTATTTGGACGTGGTCTACGGTCGTCGCCACTTGTCGGGTGCCGATATTCCCGACGCATTCAAGGCGTCTCCTATGTGGGATTATTGCCGTGGTATGGATTTGGCGTCCCCCGAACTGTCCCCTCTTATGGCCGATCTCACGGGTCTGCCCCCTTGCTATATCGCGGTCGGCAGTCACGAGGTCGTGCTCTCCGACGCCACCCGCTTTGCCGACAAAGCCGCCGAGGCCGAGGTGGACGTCACCCTCACCGTGGGCACGGGGCTATTTTACGCCTATCCTTTCTTCTTCCGCCGTTTCCCCGAGGCCAAAGCCGCCTTCGATTCTCTGTCGGCGTTTATCAAAAGCAAATAATTTTTTTTTGAAAGAACCCGCGAAATCGTGGGACAATTCGATAGGCATTAACATTATTATTTATTGGATGGATGTTTGACTCCAATTCTAATGCTCTTATTTTATCCGTTCGAAAAAGAAAAGCCGTATGTGAAGCATCGCGCATTGTCGGCGAATCAAAAGGCGAGATTATAATTTTCGGCACGAAAATGCAGAACATGAGCCCCAAACGAACAAAAGGAGATAATATGAAAATAATAAAACGAATTATAAACATATCCGCATTGCTGGTGCTATGCCTTACCTTCGCCCTCGGCGTGGCGGGGTGCGGCAACAAGTATCTTGCCAAATTAAAAGACCATCAGGGTACGTATGTGCCGACGCATTGTCATATTCAATACGATATAAAAGACGAAGATGGTATATATACTCGAGGGGATTCATTGGGTATGCAAATTGTTGATGGACAAGTTGAGTATAGTTGTAGAAGCGGTTTCTCGAGTATAGAGGACTTTTGGGGGGAAACGTATTATCGCGAGATATGGTTGGCGTTTTTGGAACAAGAAATCGAGGAGTTTTTTGCCTCGGTGCAAATCAAAGGGAAAAAGTTTGTAACGCAAAAAGGAGCATATCGTTTGTTCGTTCCCAAAGAGGACGCATACGGTCTATTTATTTCACGCAATAACGATGACGGTCTTGATGAACAATTTGTGAGTGGATATGATGAAAATGGGACGAGTTACTGCTCTTATGTTCACGAGTTTATACGCGAGGTCGACGGAAAAGATGTTTTTGTTTACGTGCAAGTAATATACAAAATGACGGCGGCCGTATGATAAATTACGGAGTACAAAATAAAACAAAAGGCGATTATATGAAAGTAATAAAACGAGTTATAGGAAAAATTATAAGCATATCCGCATTACTGGTGCTATGCCTTACCTTCGCCCTCGGCGTAGCGGGGTGTCGTAGCACAAATCCCCAAAAATTATCGTATTGGTACGGAAATTATCAGGTCCGCAATAACGCATATGGCGTGGTTGTATTTGTTTGGAAAACGAGATAATGACGGGATACAGGATGTTCACCCTAACGGATTGTGGGTATACCTGTATCAATTATGCATCAAAAGATGTATGGACCTCGCTATTTGAGAACGATGAGGACTTGTTAAATCAGTCGGAATGGATAGAGGAGGAAATGGAAGAATTCCGTTCCGGTGTTAAAATTGAGAAAAAAGGTTTTATTACAGCCAAGCATAAATGGGCTACACCGAAAGAATTATCCGCTTATTGTATGCTTACCGAGGATGAAAATGAAAAAAGATTCTTTCGATTTTTCGGGGATGAAGCACTCGAAACGAATGACGACAATGGATTGTCGGAGATTGATATGACCGAGCAAATGCGGTATATCCATTATGTAACCATTGCGCAAACGGATGATATACGGTGGGATATTAATGTTGAAATTATTTTAACAAGAATATGATTGAGGTGGAATATGAATGTAGTAAAAAAGATAATTGTTTGTCTTGTATTGTGTAGTGCTATTAGTAGTTTTAGTTTTATTTGCGGGAGTAATAATACTAAAGAATATGCAAACGCAGAAAGTAACAATTTAGAAACACTAACTAACTCTTTAATTCAAAAAGGTGAAGTAAAAACCGTTATATATAGTATAGAGGTATAGTGCTCTCGAAAGCAATAAATATTCGGAGATAAATAATGAAGAAAATAAAAATATTGATATGTATTACGTCCATCGTGATCTTGTGCTTAACCGTTGTTCTCGGTACGGTGGGGTGTAAGAGTTACAATCAAATGGCAGCGTCTTATTGGTATGGGAAATACACGATAGAGCCGAAACGAACGACTTTTTATGTGGAAGATATACGCGAAACCGATAGGGAACCGTTAATAAATTATTATTGTGGTCAGATAGCGGAAATATACGAAAATGGATATGATTATTACACTGACATAAGGGATCCGACCAATCTTGAAACTATTTATAGCCCATATGCAGTCCAAAAAAAATATTTTGACAAACAAATGTATGAAGTTTTGCGCAATGAATTTGATAAGCGGGAGAAAACAGTCAAGATAAACAAGAAGGGTCTTTGGGCAGGTAAGCGCTTTTATGAATTAGACGAATACCGCTATGCTTTGACAAA